>NZ_JBXWOX010000015.1:0-119032 GCF_059611125.1 Ruegeria sp. CDSB029 | reverse complement strand
GCGCAAACAAACTCCCAGAACCAGAAGGCCTCACAGCCTGACCTGTTTCGTTAGGGCGCAAAAAATGCGCCCTAACGCACCGGTAAATTGTCCAAGCGCCAAATTTGACCATGATGTCAACGGGCTAAATTTCCCCACTTTAAGGTTTGAATGTCTGAATGGCGCGTGGTAGCCGGGATATCCCAGCCGTTTACAGTGTGTGAATGTTAGCTTTCCGGGGCTTTTGGCTGGGCCCCTGAAAGCGGTTTTTGATATGGTATGACTTCAAAGCTAAGACCCATCTTAAGCCTGTGCAGCCCACAACGTGTGGTGGCCGGAGCGTTCTTCCTTCCTATGCTGGCTTACGCTTTTCCGCCATTCCAGATGTCTGATTTGCCATTTGTCATATGCTTCTTATTTTGGTTCGGGGTGATGGGCATCGCTGTGACGTCGACCTGGATGGCCCGAAAACTGATCCGCGAAACCGGGACTGTTCTGAACCTGCCGGTGCGTGACCTGGCAATCGCCCTGTTTGTTCTGCTGTTGTTTATCCCGTCCCTTTGGTTGCTGGGCGTGGTTCTGTTTTCCATTGGGGGCCACTCTGCACCCGGCATCCCGCAGGTTATAGGATACAGCGCCTTGTTTACTGCTGGCCTAATACTGACCAGCCGAGCGGAACGCAAAAGCGCACCACTATCATCCCCGGCACCGCGGCTTGCGCGACGGTTGCCTGCGTCTTTTCAGGGGCAGATTTATCGCCTGAGCTCGCGCAATCACTATGTGGATGTGGTCACATCTGAGGGCACCTTTGCGATCCGGTTACGGCTCTCTGATGCGGTTGGGGAAATGGAGCCCTTGCGCGGGCACTGTGCGCACCGCTCTCACTGGGTCGTGGATGAAGCAGTTGCAGCCACTGAGAAAGTAGCCGACAGAATTTACTTGAAGCTGGTGAATGGTGACCTGATACCAGTCAGCCGGAAGTACAAGCCGAAGCTCGAGGATGATGGGCTGATATGATCTTAGCGCGGCATTGGGATGATTTGCGGATGAGGGCCGGTCAGGATGGCCATTGCCCGGTCGCTCATCAAGTCACTTAGAACCTTCTCGGAACTTCGCAGCCCGCCTGTATAGGTGCCATAGGCCGGTAGGATAAGCCGTGCATTGTCCAGCAAAAACGCCGGGCGTGTGATCGTCCGACCGCGTGCCCTGATGCGGGTTTTGGGATGGTAGTGACCCGAGACTTCACCTTGCGCACCAAGTAGGGCGATATGTCGGAAAACCAGCGGACCCACCGTGTATTCAGCCAGATGTGTTCCGCCCAGATCTATTGGGCCCGGGTCGTGGTTTCCTTCGATCCAAATCCATTGTCGGCCTGCCTGAAGGGCCGTCAACGAAAGCTTCTCGGTGGTGCCCAATGCAGTCAACGCATCCAGATCGTCAAAGCTATCGCCCAGACAGATGACAGTTTGCGCGCCGGTTCTGTCGATGTCTACGGCCAGCCTGGTCAGGGTGTCCTGACTGTCATAAGGCGGAAGTGAGGGACCACCGCGTCGCGCCATACGTTCGGATTTGCCAAGATGCAGATCGCTGACGCATAGCAGGTTCCGGCTTGGCCACCACAACGCACCAGTTCCCAGAGCGCGCAGGTCTTGATCAACAAAGGAAAACGCCAAATCGTTCATGGTACGTTCTTTGCCTGTTTTGACCTCTGGCGCAACCTGATTTACTTCGTGTCCAGTCCCGCAGCCTGTAGCAACCGGGCGCTTTCCTCGGCCAACAGGCGTTCTTCGGCGGCACCTTTGACTGGTACCTTGCCAACCTCCAGAAACAACGGAGCAGCAAGCGGAGAGACCCGATCAAGCCGAACCAGATCGATCCGGTCGCCAATGCGTTCGATCATTGCCTCGATACGCCCAAAATCGACCAGGCCGCGCATTGCTTCCTCGCGGGTGATCTGCATCAGCAGGTGGTCGGGGTCATATTTAAGCAACGTGTCGTAAAGGATGTCCGACGAAAACGTAGCCTGACGCCCGCTCTTGCGTTGCCCGCCTGTATTGCGTTCGATCAGGCCTGCGATTGTGGCAGAGGCGCGAAAAGTGCGTTTCATGACAGCGTTGCCCGCCAGCCATGTCTCAAGCCCGTCACGCAATTCGTCCAGTTGGAACAGAGGGCGCGGGTCGGTCACTGCGTCCAAGCCCCAAATCAGCGTCGCATAGTCGGTGGAAACGAAACCAAGCGGGGCAAGCCCGGTTTCCTCCATCCGTTTGGTCAACAAAAGGCCAAGGGTTTGCTGGGCATTGCGACCGGCAAAGCCGTAAACACAAAGATGTTCACGGCCATCATTGGGGAAACTCTCGATCAGCAAGCGATCACGCTGCGGCAATCGGGACATATCTCGCTGCAGGGCAAGCCACTCGGCTGTGTGTGCAGGCAATTGCGGCCAGTCGGTTTGAGCGAACATGCGCAGGATACGATCGCTGAGTTGGGTCGAGGTCGCGAACTTTGTACCCGAGAACGTGGCGATCTTGGGTTTCTTGTCGGCCCGACGGCTGACCTCGACCACCATTTCTCGCAGCCCCTCATAGCGGACGATCTGCCCGCCTATCAGGAAGGTATCTCCGGGCGTCAGAGAGGCTGCAAATGCCTCCTCGACCTCACCCAGCGGTTTGCCCCCACGATTGCGCTTTAGGCGGACTTTCAGCGTGTCAGTGTCCTGTATCGTGCCCAGATTCATGCGAATACGCTGTGCAGCCCGCGGGTCTCTTAGCTGCCATTGGCCGTCGGGGCGCTGCAACAGCCGCTGCCAGCGATCATAGGCGCGCAGCGCATAGCCACCGGTTGCACAGAAATCCAAACAGGCGTCGAACTCAGCGCGGCTGAGGTCAGAAAATGGCCCTGCTGTTGTCATTTCGGTGAACAGGGCGTCTGCATCGAACGGGCCCGCCGCAGCGGCGATGAGCATATGCTGGCACAACACGTCCCTTGGGCCCCGTCCGCGCGGTTGGCCATCCAGATCATGCGCCTTTGCAGCCTCCAATGCGGCGACGCACTCGACCACTTCGAACCGGTTCGCTGGCACCAAAAGGGCTTTGGACGGGGCGTTGTAGCGGTGGTTGGCACGACCAATCCGCTGCACCAGACGCTTGACGTTCTTGGGCGCGCCAATCTGGATCACCAGATCCACATCGCCCCAGTCGATGCCCAGATCCAGACTGCCGGTGCAAACAATGGCGCGTAGGTCACCGCGGACCATCGCAGCCTCGACCCGTTCGCGCTGTTGCCGATCTAGGCTGCCGTGGTGAATGCCAATGGGCAGCCCGTCATCATTGGCAAGCCAAATGTTGTGAAAGAATATTTCGGCCTGCGCGCGGGTGTTGTGAAAGATAAGCGTGGTTTTGTGTTGTTTGATCTGATCCAGCACCGCAGGGATCGAATAGGCCGCCCCTCCACCGGACCAGGGCGGCATCTCTTGCGTCTCAAGCATTCGGATGTCGGGATCGGGGCCGGGGTCTGCCTGAATGATCTGACATGGATCAGGGTTACGGGCCAGAAACTGTGCGATGGTTTTTGGGTCTTCGACTGTGGCCGACAGGCCGACGCGTCGCAGGTCAGGGCACAAGCTTTGCAAACGGGCCAGCGCCAACATCAACTGATCGCCACGTTTGCTTTCTGCCAGGGCGTGAATCTCGTCCACGATCACGCGCTGTACCCCTGCAAACATCCTTGGCGCATCCTCGTAAGAGGTCAGCAAAGCCAGGCTTTCAGGCGTGGTCAGCAGGATATGTGGAGGGTCCACGCGCTGCCGTTTCTTTTGCGTGGCCGTGGTATCGCCTGTTCGGTCTTCAATGCGAATGGGCAGACCGATTTCATCCGCCGGGCCGCGCAGGTTGCGGCGAATGTCGGCGGCCAACGCTTTGAGCGGCGAAACATAGAGCGTATGCAGGCCGGGGTGATCATTTTCCGCCAGTTCGGCCAGCGTCGGCAGGAAACCGGCCATCGTCTTGCCACCGCCGGTTGGCGCAATGAGCAAAGTGGCCGGGTCCGCAGCCCGGTCAAACATCTCTTGCTGATGTGGGTGGATGGACCAGCCTTTGGTGTCAAACCAAGCCGTGATCCGGGCGGGAATCTGCGTCATGAACGCAGACTACCCGGCCTGTCCCGGAAATGGCACGGCGTTATTTTACGATAGTCTCGTCTTTAACGAACATGTTGGCCCAGGCCCTGTCAATCAGGTCGGGGCTCATCTGATAGGGGATGCCCTCGAACTCGCAGATCGAGATCATCTGGTCGATCAGGAAGATCGGCTGATAGTTGGCGTAGACGTTGTTGATGGTCGGGTATTTGACCTTCAGCAAATGCACCAGAGCGGATTCATCCAGCGGCATGCCGCGTTTTCGCGCCACCATTGCGAAAATTTTTAGGAAGTCTTCTTGAACCGGACCACCGATCTTGATCTTGAAGAAGATCCGGCGCAGGGCCGCTTGGTCGAAGATCTCGTTCGGGTGGAAGTTGGTCGAGAAGATGACCAATGTGTCAAAGGGAACCTCGAATTTTTCGCCTGATTGGAGGCCAAGAATATCCTTGTTCTCTTCCAGAGGAACAATCCAACGGTTGACCAGCGCTTGTGGCGGTTCCTGCTGACGACCAAGGTCGTCCACGATAAAGATGCCGCCGGTTGATTTCAGTTGAAGCGGCGCCTGATAGGTGCGTGCAGTCGGGTTGTAGACCAAATCCAGCATGGAAAGCGACAGTTCACCGCCCGTTACAACGGTCGGGCGTTCGCATTGAACATAGCGTGTGTCGAACCGTTTGCGGCGGCGGAGACTGTTGGGGTCATCTGCTTCCTGCTCGATCGCAGTGTGGACGATCGGGTCATAAACGGTGATGACCTGACCGGCATACTCGATGGCACGAGGTACATAGACGTTGTCCCCTAACGCGTCGCGAATACCGTTCGAGATTGAGGACTTACCGTTTCCCGGAGGGCCATACATCAGAATGGATCTGCCAGCGCTGACCGCGGGGCCCAGATGGTCCAGCAGGCTGTTGGGCAGAACCAGATGCCCCATGGCGCCCGTTAGCTGATCGCGGGTCACTTGAATATTTCGGATAGACTGACGCTTGACCTGTTCCCGGTAGACGTCCAGCGGAACCGGCATGGCGCCGAAGTACTCAGATTGGCTCAGCGCGTCCAGAGCGCGGGCTTTGCCGGCATCGGTAAGCTGATAGCCCATCTCGTTGCCACTGTTGGCGTTCAGTGTGCCGGTCGCTTCGAGCAGCTTTTGTTCGCGGGCAATGTCCACAAGTTCTTGCGTGACCGCACCTGGCAAACAGACCGCTTCCGCGATTTCCGTGACCGTATCCACGTTCTTTCGGAATATCGTCTTAAGCAGAATGTCCCGCATCATCACGATGGGCAGTTTCATTTCGGCCATACCCTTAGGGGCAGGGGGGGCCATAACCGAGGTCGTCTGCATATTCATGAGCGTTGCCCGTCTATCCACTAATCACGCCAAAAGCCCCACACGGGCCACTTGCCTAAAATCTTAACCTGGTTTGTGTCAGCACCAAGGCACTGAAAAGGCGGACTGATGATAGTTTATGAGCCGGAAACAGTACCGAGAATCAGATAGATCGCCAGGCTGGCCCCCAACGGAAAACCCATCGGGAATTTCTTGCCCCGATCCCAGCTTTCCCAGTCCGGGGCAATTGCCCTAAGGCGCGTGTGTTTGGCCAGCCGATGTGTCACATATGCACCAAGCATGGCACAAGTGGCGATCAGCGTCATAAGCAGATAGTCACCGGCCCAGACAAAGGCCGAGGCGGCCGCTAGAAACTTGGCATCACCTGCGCCCATAACCCCAGCCGCGTTGAGGAGGATGCCAAAAAACAGAACGACAAAGATGTGCAGCAATTGCCATAGATAGGGCGGCAGCGTCAGGGCAATCGGACCAACGCCGCCGGTCGTCCACTCGGTGGACCAAGGTGGCAGCACAATCAATCCGACAACAGCAAAAATCGCGACCAAAGCGATCACGGCGTGATTTTTGATCAACATGCTACGCAGATCAGTGAAGGCTACGTACAAGCAGATCGGCAACACAAATGGCAAAAACCATGCGGCTGCCGTCGCAGGGATATTCATGAATCAGGCCTCTTCAAGCGCGCGAAGCGATCGAACGGCTTCCTCATAGTGCTGCGGGTGGGTTGCAATGGCTTCGCGGAACAGGTTCTTGGCCGTTGTGATGTCGCCTTGCTTGATTGCAGAAATGCCCATTGTATTCAGTAACATGGCCCGCTCAACCTGCGTCAGAGGAACAACCGGCATGTTATAGTTGCCCTGCGCGGCCCGGGCCAGCACAAGGTTGTTCTTGGCTGTGAACAGCGATTTGTCCTGACGGATAGCTTCAGAAAACAGCCTTTCCGCATCCGCGTAGTCACCGCGTGACAGCTTGGAGTAGCCCCAGTTGTTCATAACGCTGCCAGGGCGCGTGGTCAGACCGACGGCTGTTTCGTAAAAGTGATCTGCGCGTTTCCAGTCTTTGCGAGAGTCTGCAACGACCGCCTCAAGACGGTAACGTTGGAATGTCTCATAGGTTGGAGGAACAGAATCCAGCGTCGACTTGGCGGTCGACCAGTCACCTGCGCGGACCGATGCCGCGGCGTATTCGACCCGGTCGACGTTGCTCGCGCCCTTCATGGTTGTCACTTTTTTCCACGCCGAAGCGGCCTCGGTCGTGCGTTTGGCGCGCGTAAGAGAAATCGCGAGGCCCCGTTGCAGGTCGATCCGGCCGGGGTTTTTTGCAGCAGCACCTTTGAAATAGGTCACAGCCTCGTTCGGGTCAGCCGCGGTCAGAAGAACCTCGCTCAGGTTGGTTTCGTCAATGACGTCCACCTCCTGATAGGTGCGTTCGACCTTTTCTTCCTCGGTTTCTTTTTCGCAGGCGGACAGGACCATCCCGCAGATTACCATCGTTGGAATCAAGAATTGCTGGCGCATTTTTTGCGTCCCTTACTGCTCTTGCCAATGTTACGGGAGCTTGCGCAGCTTGAATTGCCCGTCGCCTTGCTGCTCCAGTGTATATTCTTGTTTTTCCGGGGTAGTATTAACAGGATTTTCCATTTTTGCGAGTGCTAAGCGTAGATTGTCTAAGATTGCGTCACTTTCGCCATTGTCCAAAGCAAAGGCGCGCCGGAACATCTGTTCTGCCTCGGGGTATTCGGCCTTTTCCATCAGCACAACACCAAGATTGTTCCACGCGATAGGCCAGTCAGGCTCATCCTCAATTGCGCGGCGCAGCAGTTCCTCTGCCTGCCCTAAACGCCTGAGACCCAGGTTCGCAGTCCCCATTGAGGTCAGGAGTTCCGTTGTCATCCCCTGATCCAGCGCGGCACGGGAAAAGGATGTCAGCGCCAGCTCATATTCGCCCGATGCCATCAGCCGGTTTCCGACTGTAACCGGATCAACAGCTTCGGCCTTAGGGTCGATGCCAGGAGCATCCAGATCGTTCGAAAGGCCTGTTTCTGTACAAGAGGCCACCATGGCAAGAACCAAGGTGGCCTGAAACGTGCGGCGTAGCCTAAACCGGATACACCTGAAATTTGAATTCATCGGGACGTTATCCACCGGATCCACTGTTTGCAAAGTCCGCGATGCCTTTTGCCGAGGGGCCGACCAGAATGACCAGCAACGGCGGCACCGTCAGTATCATTGTGGCAAGTGTCATTTTGGTTGGCAACTTATTCGCTGCCTCTTCGGCGCGCATCACTCGTTTGTCACGCATTTCACCGGCATAAACCCGCAGGGCTTCGGCTATTGATGTACCAAATGTGGCCGACTGGATCATAACAGTCACGAACGAGCTGACGTCCTGAACACCGCAACGTGTGCCAAAGTCTCTGAGAACGCTGTCCCTGTCCTTACCTGCCTTCAGTTCGTGCGCGACGACTTCGAACTCTAGGGCGATATCCGGGTAAGAGACTTTCATCTCAGCCGCGACCCGAACGATTGCCTGATCCAGCGACTGACCCGCTTCCACGCAGACCAGCATCAGGTCCAGAGTATCGGGAAACCCTGCGACGATGGCTTCTTCTCGCTCGGCAACGCGTCGCGTTATCCAATAGCGGGGGAGGAAGTAGAACGCACATGCCGGGATCAAGACGCGGGTGGCCGTTTGAGTCGGTGTGAATTCTTGGCCACCGGAAAAAACCGTGACCAACAGAACACCAATCGCGACCCCGACCAAACCAAGGGCAAATTGGGCAAAGTGGAAAAAGCGCACCGCGTCCTTGGATTGATACCCCGCCTGGCGCAGCTTGAGTTCCATCGCGGACAGCTCTTCCTGATTCTGTGGTTCCAGGAAGTTCGCAAATTTCTGAAGCTGCTCGTTGCGACTGGCTTGTCGCAGTTTGTCCTTGTTGCCCTTCTTGCTTTCCTTGGGCGCTGCATTTGTACGTTGCAGTTTCTTGAGAGGGTCCTCTGGTTGGTTCAACATCAGTGGCACGGCCACCAAAATCATAAACAACCCCAGAACACCAACCACAATAAGTGGTCCGAACGGCCCCAAATGCTCGGTCAGGACTTCATTGATTTGGGTCAGAAATTCCATACTCAAGCCCTCAGACTTTGATGTTGGTAAGAATGCGCATGACGATCAGGTTCAGTGTCAGCATGATGCCCACAAAGAAGCACATCGGAATGAACCACTCGTGGTCAACAACCTCGTCATAGTAGCCCGGATCTTTCACCAGAATGAACAGCAGGCAGAAAAGGGGGAAGCCAGACAGAAATTTGCCGGACCATTTTGCTTCGGCAGTGATCGCCTTAACGCGCCGGAACAGGCGAAACCGAGCACGGATAACTTGGGCCAAGCCCGCCAAAATTTCCGCCAGGTTACCGCCTGCCTGTTGTTGGATTCCGACAGCAACAGACAAAAAGCGCAAATCTTGCATCCCCAGACGTTCTGCCATGTCCTTTAGGGCTTCACCCACGTCACGGCCATAGGCGCATTCGTCAGCGATGATACCAAATTCCGTTCCAAGCGGATCCTGTACTTCGCTCGCAACAATCTGAATTGTTGAGACAAATGGGTTACCAACGCGAAGAGAACGAACCATCAGTTCAACGGCGTCGGGCAGTTGTTCCTCCATCAGGCCCATACGTTTCGAGGCTTTGTGGTTCACCCAAGCATAGACACCCCCGACACCGATCCCAATCGAAAGCGCAATCCGCAATACGGTATCCGTGGCCGTCCCGATACTTAACCCAACATAAGCAAAGCCTGAAACCAGCACCATGATCATAACCAACTGGCGTGGCGAAAAGGCGATTGCGGCCTTTTGCGCCTTGTCGGCCAACAGCGAATAGAGCGGGATGCTCTGGGTTTTCATATGCTGCTGCATTTCCTTGCGCAGCTGTTCCAGGACCTGCTCGCGTCCGACGCCTTTCTCAAGCATATCCAGACGCCGGTTCACACGGCTGTTCAGGCTGATGGACTTGCCAAATGCCACAAGATAGATGCCCTCGACCAGGAGAAGAACTCCTACGAAGATCACAACATAGATAAGAGCCTCTACGGGCAGTTGCATATCCGGATCTCCTTAGACGGTCGTAGGTTCGTAGATGGATGGAGGCAGGTCAAAGCCCCACAGACGGAAGCGTTCGGAATAGTGGCTGCGAACACCGGTCGCGGTAAAATGGCCAATGATCTTGTTGTCTGGCGTCAGACCAACGCGTTGGAACTTGAATATTTCCTGCATAGAAATCACGTCACCTTCCATCCCCGTAATCTCGGTGATTGAGGTCATCCGACGCGAGCCGTCCTGCAAGCGGCTGGCCTGCACAATCAGGTTCACAGCTGATGAGACTTGGCTGCGGACCGCTTTGATCGGCATCTCGATCCCGGCCATTGCGATCATGTTTTCGAGACGCGAAATCCCGTCTCGGGCCGAGTTGGCGTGGATCGTGGTCATTGAACCGTCGTGGCCCGTGTTCATGGCCTGCAGCATGTCGATCACCTCGGCGCCACGCGTCTCGCCAACGATGATGCGGTCAGGACGCATACGAAGGGCGTTTTTCAAACAATCGCGCGGGCTTACTTCGCCTTTGCCTTCGACGTTAGGGGGGCGGCTTTCCATCCGTCCTACATGGGTCTGCTGCAGCTGAAGTTCCGCCGTATCCTCGATGGTCAGGATGCGTTCGGCGTCATCAATAAAGCTGGACAAGGCATTCAGCGTCGTCGTTTTGCCCGAGCCTGTACCGCCCGAAACGATGATATTCAGACGCGTTGAAACAGCTGCCTGCAAATAGGCGGCCATTTCTTCGGTAAATGCGCCGAAATTGACCAGATCGTCGATGGCCAGCTTGTCTTTTTTGAACTTACGAATGGAAACAAGCGACCCGTCAACGGCGATAGGTGGCACCATTGCGTTGAAACGCGACCCGTCAGCTAGGCGGGCGTCGACATAAGGGTTGGATTCATCGACCCGACGACCCACGGCGGATACGATCTTGTCGATGATCCGCATCAGGTGCTTTTCGTCCTTGAACGTGACGTCGCTGATTTCTAGCTTGCCGTGCCGCTCGACAAAAATCTGCTGAGGGCCGTTTACCAAGATGTCGTTGACGCTGTCGTCTTGAAGCAGCGTCTCAAGGGGCCCCAGACCAGTGACTTCGTCATACAGTTCCTTGTTTAACTGCGACCGGTCTTCGCGATTCAGAACGATATCACGAGATTCAAGAATTTCGCTCGAGATAGCGCTGATTTCTGCCCGAAGTTCAGATTCTCCGGCCTTTTCAAGTGCCGCAAGATTCAGGTTTTCCAGCAGTTCCCGGTGCATCTCGATCTTGATTTCACCCAGGCGCTCTTTGCGCTTGCGATCCCGGTCCGAAGCGACCGGTTCAGCGGCCTTTTTTTGGATTGGGCGACGGGCGACGGCGTTTTCAGTGGATGCTTTTTTCGGAGCAGGCGTTTGTGCCGCAGCCTCAGGCGTTGGAGCAGCCTCGACCGGCTGCGCTGCTGGCTGCTTCTTGTATCTTGAAAACACGGCGACTACCCCTCTGAAATACGGTTACGCGGCCTCGGCGCTGCTGCTGCCCAAACTGTGAAGCGATTTTGCAAGTTTTGCGATTTCCCGACGCAGCGGGTTTTTGGCAGCGGATTTGGCCAGCGGCAATCCGTGATCACCGCTTTGCATGACGGGTTTGCCACCATCTGGCAATTGCAGGTCAATTGAAATGCCCAGGCTTTCGCCCATTCGCTTGACCCGGCCTTTGCCATTCAGGTCAGTGAATTTCGGGGCTCGGTTCAGAGCAAACCGGAGCTTGTTGAACGGCAGTTCCTCGGCCTGAAGGGCGCGTTTCAACCGCAGCGCGTTCTGAGCGGATCGCATATCCAGCTCGATCATGGCAAAGTACACATGTGCAGCCTGAAGAACCGTTTCCGACCAATGAACAAGGGTTGTCGGCATATCGACAACCACGTAGTCGAATTTCCTGCGGGCTATTTCGATGACGCGCTCGATGTCTTCGGGTGTGATCAGGTCCAACGGAACCATATCGGACGGTGCAGTCAGGACCTCAAGCTTTTCCTCATAGGTTTGTAGGGCCTGCGAGAAGACATCGTCGTCCATCGAGTTTGTGTCCGACAGCATCTCAAATATGGTTTCGCGTCGGGGAAGGTCCAGATAGGTCGACACGCTGCCGTATTGCAGATCCAGATCGATGACGCACACAGAAGGTGCCTCTTTGTCTGACGCAGTTGCCAGCTCCCAGGCGAGATTGACCGCCATAGTCGTTGATCCCACACCGCCTGCCAGCCCATGGACCACAAACAGCGCGCCTTCCTTCGAATCACCGTGAGCGGCAGGAGCTGTCGCAACCGCAGTCGCTGCTACCGGCTCAGGTTTGTTCATGCGCTCGATGGCTTCCTGCAGCTCTCCCTCGGGAAGAGGGTAGGGGACAAACTCGTCCGCGCCCTTGCGAAGTAGTTGGTGCAGAGATGCAGGTGTGACGTCTTCGGCGATCAGTACGATCTTGATCTTTTTCTCTTTGGCCTGCGAGATGATCTCGCCCATCAGAGAAAGGTTGTCCTCATCTTCTCCGTCAATGGCAAGCGCAACGAATTCAAGGCTTTCCGCCTCAGGTTGGCTGAAAAAAGCCAGGGCTTCGGCGAAGCCAAGGTCGCCCCAGCGTTCGCCCAAAATGGTTTCCATGTCCTCGATCAGAAGATCAAAATTTTGGACGTCACGGCTGATCGTGCAGGCCAGAATGGCAGTTCCGTCATCATGCGTTTTGGCGCTTGTCATTCACACAATCCTCGTCGTCTGGGCCTGCTCACTGCCCGAACATGTCTGGTTCGGTTCAGTTCGCTGTTGCCCGGCCGCGGCCAATTCGGGCCGCACTTCACCTAATTGTTGAAAAGATGGCTTGGAACTTAGGCAAGATTTTGGCGCAAAAGAACCAATTGTAGGGAAATGGGCGACGATGCCGCCCATTTCTTATGGATTATTCATCACTGCCGCCAGCATCGTCGCGCTGGATGTAGCTTTCCCTCGTGGCGCTTTCGACGTATTCGCGGTACACGATTTCGGCGTATTTGCCATCCAGAACCAGCGGATTGCGATCCAAAAAGCCCGACACTTCGGTGACCGTGCGCCTGTTGCGGCGATCTCGGTTCGGAGTGTCGATCAGAGGCCGCGTTTTTCCGAAGGAAACTACAGCTTCCAAACGCGACCGCGAGATCCCTTGCTGCGTCAGGAATGCAACGGCTGCGTTTGCACGACGTTGCCCAAGCGACTGGTTATACCCGGTTGAGCCAACGGCATCGGTATGGCCGTAAACGCGGAACCGTGCTTCGGGGAACTGCTTGATCCATGCCGCTTGCCGCAACAAGACCCGCTGCGCCTGAGCGTCCAGCTGAGAACTGTTAAACGCAAAATTGATCTGCGTTGGCACTTCTGCGGCAAACCGCTGGCCCAGAATTTGTGCGTATGTCAGCTCACCGTTCATGACCTGAACGTTGTTTAGAGTTGCGTTGCCAAAGGCGCCTTGGTCAGCTTCGTACCCCGCTTCACGTGTACACGCGGCAACGGCGACCGACAGACCCAGTGTTATGATCCACTTTTGCATTGGTCCTATCCTCTCAATCATTCCAGGATGTAGCCGTATGAGCTGCCAAAGTCCTGTTTGGCGACTTCAGACGCAGCACCCGAACCAACGCGTGTGGTTCGCGCCGTTCTTCCGTTCAAGAACAGGTCAAACTCGCTAGGCGGTTTGACGCGGTCTGTCGGCAGGGCCAGGGCTTCACCACGGGTGGGTGATACCAGATGGGCTGTGACGATGATAACCAGTTCAGATTGCTGACGCTGGTATTCCGCGCTGCGGAACAAAGAACCCAGTACAGGAATGTCGCCGACCCATGGGATTTGGCTGTTCAGGTCTGCGAAGTTGTCCTGAATCAACCCTGCAATCGCAAAGCTCTCTCCGTCTCGCAATTCAACCGTCGTCTTTGTTTGACGTGAGATAAAGGTAGGCACGTTGTTGCCTGCAATTGAGAAGTTGGAGTTCGGGTCAATAGTTGAGACCGATGTTCCCAACTCAAGGTTAATCAGATCACCATCCACCACGCGAGGGGTAAAGAGAACCTGCACACCGAAGTTCCGATATTCGATTGCAATGTTGCCGTCATCCGCAGGAACAGGAATCGGGACTTGGCCACCCGCCAGGAATTCAGCTTCCTGACCTGACAGGGCTGACAGGTTGGGCTCTGCAAGAGTACGGGCGAGCCCTTTGGTTTCGAGCGCCTCCAACAACAAGCGTACCTGCGTTGAACCGGCACCAAAGCCAAACAGGATGGCACCTGTATTTGTCTGCTGGAAGGGAATTCTGTCGGCGAGGGCGTTCGCCAAAGCGCCTGCACTGTTCAGGGTGTTGAAGCCGCCCGTAGCGTCACCGCCGCCAAAGCCCAACGATGCAGTCAGACTTTTCGCAACCGACCGATTCATTTCGGCAAAGCGAACTTTCAGCATAACCTGTTGAACGCCGCCAACGGACATCAGGTTCGAAACCCGCTCGGGCGCGTAACGTTCTGCAAGCTCCAGAGCACGGGCCAATTTGGCCGAGCTGGAAATCGTGCCAGAAAGAACGATGCCGTCGTTGGCAGTGCGCACTTCGATTGGCTCACCCGGTAGAATCTGCCGCAATCTCTCTTTGAATTCAGACACATCCGGCGAAACACGGACCCGAACATTGGCCAGCAGGTTGCCAGCCCCATCGAACAAAGTCAGCGTGGTCAGGCCAGGTGCCTTACCCAAAACATAGATGGTACGATCAGAAAGCGACGAAATGTCAGCGATGCCTGCGTTGGCAATGCTGAGTTCCGCAAAAGGTGTTTCGCTTTCAACGACGATTGCGCGGTTCATCGGAACGTCCAGCGTTTCCGCCGTACCGTTCTTAACCACGCGAAGTGTTTCAGCCTGGACAGCAGTGCTGGCCGAACTGATAACTAACGCCAACCCCAGAAGGGTTGCGTTGAACCAAGATTTTATTTTCATGTGACCTGCCTCTCCGATCACGCCTCGTTTTAGGTCTAATGCCTTATGTGCGGTAACACTGCGCGAATTACGATTTTATTGCAATAATCAATGGTTTCTGGAATTTTCCTTATGTGGGTAATGCGCAACATTCGAAACGAAACAAGCCGCGCTGATGGCGCGGCTTGTGGCTTTAACGTTTTGATTTCGCGCTAGTTTGTGCAGGGCGTTATTATTCCGGTATCGACGATTTCGCCGCCACGACGCGCCTTAACCGTGCAAATCTGTTTCTCGA
Organism: Ruegeria sp. CDSB029; assembly: GCF_059611125.1. Lineage (NCBI taxonomy): Bacteria > Pseudomonadati > Pseudomonadota > Alphaproteobacteria > Rhodobacterales > Roseobacteraceae > Ruegeria > Ruegeria sp. CDSB029. The sequence goes on along the minus strand of NZ_JBXWOX010000015.1, from coordinate 104,226 downwards.
CTTTGACGGGTGCGGGCGCTGCTTCTTCGATTCCCAGGAGCTTTCTTTGGTCCACTTCAATCGCAGTCGCAATAGTCTCATCTTGTGCACCGACCAGCGCCAGTGACAACCGCCCGGTGTTCTGTGCCTGGGCGAGAGCGGCGACCTGTTCCGGGGTAATAGCGACAGTAACCGTCCTGGCAATAGTTGTGCCGGTCACGTCCGATCCTGCGGTCTGATCAATTGCGATAAGTTCGATGTTGGTCTGGATTAGACGTGTGATCTCTCCCTCGCCGCCAGTACCTCTTAGGGATCCGGTCCAGTAAACGTCGACGTTATCGCCTGGGCGCAAAAAGCCAGATACACCAGATGCAACATCTACACTGATTGCGAAGGCGCGCATGCCTTTCTCAAGACGAGACGTAAGGCCGGCCGACTCACCGGGTTGGGTAACTTTGACTTCCAAAAGGGCTTCGTCTTTTTCGATTGTACGAAGGATAAACCGCTCGCCCCTCCCATCCGTGGGAAACAAAACGGCCATGTCCGAAAAAGTCCCTTCGGGAATCGCGTCCTCAGGCCACTGCACGATGCGTACATCTTCCGGCGCAAGACGCTCCCCATACTTCATGGCCCGGTTAACGACCGTGACAGGGACTGTTGGAATGGTCTTAACATTTGCGAGCGCGTTTTGAGTCGCCAATCTTTCCCGTTCAAGTTCCGCTTGGGTTTGACTGATGTAGTCCCTTGCCAAGTAGACGGCCCCACCGGCCAAAGCGACCCCAACAATCAGGACAAGTCCAAATACTAGCCGCATTCGCGTCCCCTCTTAGTTATTCGATTTAGTTAGTTCGTCAAAGATTTACGACGAAGATCAACACTGATCTAAAGGGAGATTGTGTCGAAAAGGGGGACAATATTTGAAAATTTTCGCGTCCAATAATTTTTTTGGACATTTAAGCAATTGCGAGTTCACGAATCCGGTGCGTCGAAACGCACGGAAATTTCGTCAGCGACATCGATCCCACTCAGGGCTGCACCTGATCTGGCATCCAGGTCTCGGACTGGTTGATGAAAAACAACGAAAACACCGGCGGCAATTCCCACGATTGCGGCTGTCAAAACCACCCAGTCAACCGTCACGGCCCCGTCTTCACGTTTGCAGAATAGGATCGTTCTTTTGAACATATCGTTTCCCATGCTGGGCCATGAAAAATTACGGGGCCGAGTCAAACAACCCAGCCCCGAGAAAAATAGTCACAAAGACTAAGCGCTTAGATTAAGGCGTGGTCGGCGGAGTGACAGGGATCGATGAAGCGGTTTTGGTCGCCGCGTCGGACAGAGTCGCACCTACTTTGTTCGAAACAGCCTGAGTGCCGGTACCGATTTGGGTATAGGCGACCGATGCCAGGCCAACGATTGCTGCGGTCAGAACGACCCAGTCTACTGTTACGGCGCCGTCTTCGTCTTTGCGGAAGTTCTTGATGAACTTGATCATGTTACGTCCCTCCTAAAGGATCTAAAAAAGTCTATTAAACCTCGGCGTCTATCAGAGCTTCCTCTCTCAGTCCGCTCCCGATCGTCTCGGTATGGCACTATGATTGACCGCTATGCGTGGCAGGAATTGGGCCAAACACCATTTTTTTTTGATGAAGTTTAACTTTTTGGTAGTTATTTTGGTAAGTAATTGAAAAAAAACAATAAAAAACTTCACTACGCAAAGGTTGTCTAGACGGCCAGATGCAAATTTGCGGCAAATGAGGCGAATTTGCCCCATTTCACGTTGTTTTTCTGGCTTTACGGGCAGATTCGAGGTTCAAATCAACCAAAAGAAAAACATGAGGCAGGCAAATGAATCTCCGGCTCGCAATGACTTGCGCTGGTTTGACGGCGTTGATGCTGTTTGGCCCTGTGCCAGTCGTGGCAAACGAGGTTGAACCAAGAGGTGTCTACAAACGGATCAAGGCCCCCAAGCCCGGCACACGACCGCGCGTCACGGTTCAGATCACGCCCGATGAGCATGCGAAGATCCCGTCTGCCCCTAGTACGGGGGTAGAATTGGTCGAACCTGAAATCATCGCGCGCACGCGTGTCGTACCGCCAACTCTTCCCGGTGCGAGCAAAAAACCGGTTGGTTCGTACAAGGCTTTCTGGGAAAGGGTGTCGCCGTCCTTGGCCGAGGCCGGGTCCGGACGACTGCACGATGCCATGAATGCGCTGGCTGCGATCAATGTCGCGGCACCCCGTTTACAGACCCTGCAAAACATCGCCCAACAGCGCCGCGTGGATATTCTGCGCTCGACCGTTGGAACAAATGTCTCACCAGCATTGGTTCTGGCGGTCATTTCCGTTGAGTCCGCTGGGCGCACTGACGCTGTAAGCTCGGCCGGGGCACAGGGATTGATGCAATTGATGCCTGCAACCGCCAAACGGTTTGGAGTTCAGGACAGTACCCAGCCGTCGCAAAACATCGCGGGCGGTGTGAAGTACCTGAACTGGCTGATGGAAGAATTCGGTAACGACCCGATCCTTGTCCTTGCGGGGTATAACGCCGGGGAAGGGGCCGTTCGTAAGCACGAGGGCGTCCCGCCGTACGCAGAGACCCGTGATTACGTACCCAAGGTTCTTGCAGCGTTTCAGGTGGCGCGGGCGTTGTGTTCGACACCGCCCCAACTGATTACGGATGGGTGTGTATTCCAATCGCTGAATTGAAAACGGCCCACCTGGATCTGGTGGGCCTTTTCATTGATGGGAATCAGTTGACGATGTTGGCCTCGGTCGCGGCGCGGATTTCGTCCTCGGTCACGCCTTCGGCGATCTCAATGATCTTCAGGCCGCCATCAACCACGTCCAGAACGCCAAGGTTGGTGATAATGCGGTTCACCACCTTCTTGCCGGTCAGTGGCAGGGTGCACTTCTTCAGCAGCTTGGACTTACCGTGCTTGTTGGTGTGATCCATCACGACGATCACGCGACGAACACCTGCAACCAGGTCCATCGCGCCGCCCATGCCCTTTACCAGCACGCCCGGAATCATCCAGTTGGCCAGATCGCCTTCTTCATCGACTTCCATCGCGCCCAGAACGGCAGCCGCAATCTTGCCGCCGCGGATCATGGCAAACGATGTGGCACTGTCGAAATAGGCAGTGCGGGACAGTTCAGTGATCGTCTGCTTGCCAGCGTTGATCAGATCCGGGTCTTCTTCGCCCTCAAAGGGGAAGGGGCCCATACCCAGCATACCGTTCTCAGATTGCAGGGTGATGTCCTTGTCACCAACATAGTTTGCCACCAGCGTCGGAATACCGATGCCGAGGTTTACATACATGCCGTCTTCCAGCTCTTGCGCCGCACGTGCGGCCATCTGATTGCGATCCCAGGGCATTATGCTTCCTCCTTCTTACGGGTGGTGCGTTGTTCGATGCGCTTTTCGTGCTGTCCCTGGATGATTCGATGCACGTAGATGCCGGGCAGGTGGATCATATCGGGGTCCAGCGAACCACGCGGCACGATTTCCTCGACCTCGGCGATGCAGATCTTGCCACAGGTCGCAGCAGGGACGTTAAAGTTGCGCGCCGTCTTGCGGAAGATCAGGTTGCCGGTGTCATCGGCCTTCCAGGCTTTGACGATGGCCAGATCGGCAAAGATGCCTTCTTCCAGAATGTACGTCTCGCCGTTGAAGTCTTTGTGCTCTTTACCATCGGCGATCACGGTGCCCACACCGGTCTTGGTATAGAAGCCGGGAATGCCTGCACCACCAGCGCGCATGCGTTCGGCAAGGGTTCCTTGCGGGTTGAATTCCAGCTCCAGCTCTCCTGCTAGGTACTGACGCATGAACTCGGCGTTTTCACCGACGTAAGAGCTGATCATCTTTTTGACCTGCTTGGTCTGCAACAGGATGCCGATGCCGAAATCGTCAACGCCTGCGTTGTTCGAGGCAAACGTCAGATCTTGGGCGCCCGAGTTCTTGATGGCCTCAAGCAGCAGCTCAGGAATACCGCACAGGCCAAAACCGCCTGCCGCGATCATCATGCCGTCCGAAATCACTCCATCGAGTGCCTCGGTGGCATTGGCATAGACTTTCTTCATGGAAAACTCCCCCAATGACATGGTGATGGCGCAGGTTGTGCCGCCACGTCACGGGGAAGTCAATGAAACCAAGGGGTGGGTGGTATTTCTACCTAACCCCCTGTCAGGTGGCGGCCTTTTTGGTTGTTTTTTTGGCCGCAGCTTTCTTCTTGGGGGCCGCTTTTTTCTTGGTGCCCTTTTTGGCTGCGCGTTCGTTGACCAGTTCGATGGCCATTTCCTGTGTCACGTCCTCGGGCTTGATGTCTTTGGGAATGGTCGCGTTGACCTTTTCCCATTTCACGTATGGCCCATAGCGCCCATCCAGCACCTGCATCGCGCCGCCATCGGGATGCTCGCCCAATTCCTTCAACGCTTTGGCCGCTGCGCGACGGCCCCGTCCGGGGTTGGCGCGCTTTTCAGCCAGCAACTCGACCGCTCGGTTCATGCCGATCTCGAACACGTCGTTGGGGTCTTTGAGATTGGCGTAGACCGGCTTGGCCTCATCGGCCAACTGATGCATCAGATAGGGACCAAACCGCCCAAAATTCGAGCTGATCATGCCGCCCTCGGGGTGTTCGCCAATCTGGCGGGGCAGGGACAAAAGCGTCAGCGCCTTGTCCAGATCCATGTCATCCTTGCTCCACCCACGCGGCAGTGAGGCGCGCGGTGGTTTCTTGTTCTCGGGCGTCGGTTCGCCGCGCTGAACATAGGGGCCAAAGCGGCCGGATTTCAGCCAGATATCATCGCCTGCATCTTCGCCCAGAAGACGTTCCTCGCCTTCAGCGCCTTCGCCGGCGATGGGGCGGGTATAGGTGCATTCAGGATAGTTTCCACACCCAACGAACCCGCCGGTGCGCGACGTCTTCAGGTGCAACTGACCCTGTCCGCATTTCGGGCAGATACGCGGGTCCGAGCCGTCTTCACGTGGCGGATAAAGTTGCGGCGCCAGGGCTTCGTCGAGTTTGTCCAGAACCTCGGAGATCCGCAATTCGGACGTTTCGCCAATAGCAGCCGAGAAATCGCGCCAGAACTTGCCCAGCAGGTCCTTGTAGTCCCGATCACCAGCACTGACGTCGTCCAGCTGTTCTTCCAGATTGGCAGTAAATTCATAACCAACATACTGCCGGAAGAAATTCAGCAAAAAGATCGTGACGATCCGGCCTTTTTCCTCGGGGATCAGCCGGTTCTTGTCCTTGCGCACATATTCCCGGTCCTGAATCGTAGTCACGATCGAGGCATAGGTCGACGGTCGCCCGATCCCAAGCTCTTCCATCCGCTTGACCAGCGTAGCTTCGGTGTAGCGCGGCGGCGGTTGAGTGTGGTGCTGCAGGGCCAGTACAGATTCGTTCTCGGATAGAATGGCCTCTTTCGCGGCCTTTTCAGTGCCCTCGCTGGTTGCTTTGGTGAACTGATCGCGCAGGGATGTTTTGGCAAACCGAGCTGGATCGCCCTGCATGATTTGCGGCAGGCGCTTTTCATCATCATCGGCCACGTCGTCGCGGCCTTCTTCATAAACGCGCATGAACCCGTCGAACAGAACAACCTGACCGGTGGCGCGCAGGCCGATCTGGCCGTCATCGCTGCCAATCTCGACCGTAGTGCGCTCCAGTCGCGCAGCAGCCATCTGGCAGGCAATGGTACGCTTCCAGATCAGGTCATACAGCTTGCGCTGATCTTCATCTGTGACCTTCAGGGCCTTGGTTTCGCGGGACATATCCGTCGGGCGGATACATTCGTGCGCTTCCTGGGCGTTTTTGGCCTTGTTTTTATAGATACGCGGGCTGTCCGGCACGTATTCTGCACCGTAACGGTCTGTGATGGTATCGCGGGTGGCCGCCACGGCCTCGGGCGCCATATCGATGCCGTCGGTCCGCATATATGTGATGTAGCCCGCCTCGTAGAGGCGTTGAGCAACCTGCATCGCGTGACGCGCGCCCATTCCGAACTTGCGGCTTGCTTCCTGCTGCAAGGTAGAGGTCATGAAGGGCGCGCTGGGGTTGCGCGCGGCAGGCTTGGCTTCGACCGAAGAAACACTCAGCGCGCGGCTGGTAATGGCTTGCACCGCTAATTCAGCCTGGGTGGCGTTGGCCAAATCATGTTTGTCCAGTTTCTTACCGGCCAGTGTGACCAGGCGTGCCTCATAAGTCTGGCCGCGCGGTGTTTCGAACACTGCCTTCACAGACCAATATTCGACTGGCTTGAACGCCTCGATCTCCATCTCGCGCTCGACGATTAGGCGCAGACAGACTGACTGAACGCGACCGGCGGACTTCGCGCCGGGCAGCTTGCGCCACAGGACCGGCGACAGGTTGAAACCCACCAGATAGTCCAGCGCGCGGCGGGCCAGATAGGCCTCGACCAGCGGCATGTCGACCTGGCGCGGGTTCTGCATCGCCTCGGTCACCGCATCCTTGGTGATCGCGTTGAAGGTCACGCGGCTGACGGGCGTGTCTTTCTTGATCGAGCGGCGCTTGGTCAGGGCTTCTTGCAGGTGCCAGCTGATAGCCTCACCCTCACGATCAGGGTCAGTCGCGAGAATCAAAGCGTTGTCTTCTTTCAGCGCATCGGCGATGGCTTTGACATGTTTGCGGCTGTCGTTGCCGACCTCCCATTTCATCTCAAATTCATGCTCGGTATCGACGGATCCGTCCTTGGGCGGCAAGTCCCGGACATGGCCATATGAGGCCAGCACCGTGTAGTCAGGGCCAAGATATTTGTTGATTGTTTTGGCCTTGGCAGGGGATTCTACAACAACTACAGGCATTTAAGGGAAAACCTCGCTCGACGGAATTGGCGCCTTCTATGATCGTGCAAGATGTGGAGGGCAAGGGCGAATTGTCAATGCGTTCCTTTGAACACAGAAGTTATGTTGTTATTTCAATCACGTAGCCTGTGCACAAAAAGGGCTTGGGCAGGAACCGCTCGTCAGAGTTGGTATTTATGCAGACAATGACAGAAGTCCGCCGGGCTGCCGCTGGATCTGTCCTTCGAGTTCCAGATCAATCAGAGCCGGTCCTATTTCTCCGGCTGTTGCAGCAATGTCGCGGATCAACTGATCTTCGGCAATCGGGGAGGGGCCTAACAGTGACAAGATCGCACTATGCAACGCGGCACCTGTGATTGCTGGTTCATCAACTGCGATGGGTGGGGCGGGGGCCTCAACCTGAGGCGCTGTTACCTGTTTCGGAAGCGCTTCAATGATGTCTTCCGCGGTTCGCACCAATATCGCGCCGTCCCGGATCAACATGTTGCACCCCGCGGCCCGCGCATCGAAGGGGTGGCCGGGCACGGCCAGAACCTCGCGCCCTTGGTCCAAGGTATCCCGCGCCGTAATCAGGCTGCCGGACTTTGCTGCCGCTTCAACGACGACAACCGCTTGTGCCAGACCTGAGATAATTCTGTTTCTGCGCGGGAAATGGCGCGCCTGCGGCGTGACGCCCATAGGCTGTTCGGACACGCGCAACCCGGTTTCAGTTATCTTTTCTGCCAGTGCTGTGTTTTCGGCAGGATAGACAACATCCACGCCGCCCGCCATCACCGCGACAGTACCCGTTTCAAGCGCGGCCATGTGGGTCGCGGTATCTATCCCGCGTGCCAACCCGGACACAACGACGTATCCCTGCTTTCCAAGATCCGTGGCAAGCCCCCTTGCCATCCGAGCACCCAGCGATGAACAGTTGCGTGCGCCGACCATCGCAATCGACTGACGCTGTAGCAGGGAAGTATCTCCAATCGCCCAAAGCATAGGCGGCGCGTCGGACAGATCGTTCAAAGCATCAGGAAAATCGGCGGACCCAAGGCACAAAAGCTTCGCGTTTGCGACTTTTGCGGCCCTGAGTTCCGCCTCAATCAAGCCGGGCGGGCAAACTTCATAACCATCGATTCCGGCAGCACGCGCCATTTCGGGCAGTGCGGTCAGCGCGTTCTGCGCCGAACCATGTTCCCGCATCAGCCGACGAAACGTCGCCGGGCCAACCTTGCGAGAGCGCAACAGACGAAGCCAGGAAAACCGATCCTCTTCCGTGGTGGGTGGGAGTGTGGGGTGATAGGAAGAATGCTGCTCTTCGGTCATCCGATGCTCCGCCTGATTGCAGAACTGGTTTACGATTGCTGGGGTTAACAGCTTGTGAATCTCTTCAAATTATCCGGATAATTTTCGGCGTTTATCACTTAGAGTTATTTAGTGCGTTGAAATGTATGAAATAAACACAACGGCCTTCAATGCGGGCGCCTGACAGGATGTTAAGGCGCCGGCGGGCTGAAAGCGCAGCGTTAACCCTGCGCTCTCGATTTCCCGCCAAGCGATTCCCGGCTATGCGGCCGATCCGCCGACTGTCAGGCCATCCATCAGAACGGTAGGCTGGCCAACGCCGACCGGTACCCACTGGCCGTCTTTGCCACAGGTTCCCATGCCCGGATCCAGCGCCATGTCGTTGCCCAACCCCCGAATGCGTTTAAGGGCGGATGGACCGTCGCCGATCAGGGTCGCGCCTTTGACGGGTGCCCCGATCTTACCGTTTTCCACGCGGTACGCCTCGGTGCACGAGAACACGAATTTGCCGTTGGTGATATCCACCTGACCGCCGCCGAAACCAACGGCCCAGATTCCGTCCTGGATGTCCGCAACCAAAGAGGCCGGATCAGCCTCACCACCCAGCATCACAGTGTTCGTCATCCGCGGCATGGGTTTGTGCGCATAGCTTTGCCGCCGCCCGTTTCCGGTGGGGGCCACGCCCATCAGGCGCGCGTTTTGGCGATCCTGCATATAGCCGGTCAGGACGCCATCTTCGATCAAAACTGTCCTTGAACTGGGTGTGCCTTCGTCATCCAAAGAGATCGAGCCGCGACGATCCGGGATTGTGCCGTCATCAACAACGGTCACGCCTTTGGATGCGATCTGCTGTCCCATCAAACCGGCAAAGGCCGAGCTTCCCTTGCGGTTAAAATCCCCCTCCAAACCGTGTCCGATTGCCTCGTGCAAGAGGATGCCTGGCCAACCGGGGCCAAGCGCGACCTCCATCACGCCGGCAGGGGCCGGGATCGCGTCGAGATTGACCAAGGCGATCCGCAACGCCTCGCGCGCTTTGTCCTGCCAATCCGACGGATCGATCAGGCCGTCTAGCCCGACGCGCCCGCCACCCCCGGCCGAGCCACTTTCGCGGCGACCGTTCTGTTCGACGATGACCGAGATATTGAGGCGGGTCATTGGCCGCACGTCTCGCATCAGTACGCCGTCCGGGCGCAAAATCTCGACTTCTTGCACGGCTGCGGCGATTGTCGCGCTAACCTGCACGACGCGGGGATCCATGTCGCGGGCATAGGCGTCGATCTCGCGCAGTGTTTCGATCTTGACCGGGAAACCAGCGGATTCAATCGGGTCTTCGTCCGTATAAAGGCGGGTATTGGTAGCGCGCGGACCATCGGCCAGCGTGCCGCCGCCGTCGCCAACAGCCAGGCGCGCGGTCTCGGCTGCCCGCTTCAGTGCCGGAATTGAGACATCGGTGGAATGCGCATACCCGGCAACTTCGCCCTGCACCGCCCGCAGGCCAAACCCTTCGGATGCGTCATAAGATGCCGTCTTCAAGCGCCCGTCGTCAAAGACCAAAGCCTCGGATTTTCGCCGCTCGACAAACAGCTCACCGTCTTCTGCCCCGGAAGTGGCGGATTGCAAAACCGCAAGCGCCTCGTCCTGCGGAATAGCGCTATCAAATGGGCGAAACGGGTCATTGGACATCTGTTGGGACCTTCCGAGTTTGATCCAGATCAAAAATAGCGTCTGTTTGACGCAAGCATTTTGCTTTATCTACCCGACGGAATATGGTTTTTAACGCGGCCAAAGACAACGGGAGAGGTGCGACTGATTCACACCTTTTCGCCAGAGAAGCAAAGATCAGACGATCAGGACAGAAAATGAAGAATGCTTTGATGCTTTCGGGGTTGATGACAGCCCTCTCCAGCCTTCCCGCAATGGCTCAGGAGCTTGAGATTATTGGTAAGCCGGTTGATGGCGGCCTTGGGTTCCAGCCTGCTGCTACCAGTCTGGCCTCGGGGATTCAGCGGCTGGATGATATGATTCTGGTGATCATCACCGCGATCTGCCTGTTTGTCGCGGGTCTGCTGATTTACTGCATCATTCGCTACAATTCGCGTAACAACCCTGAACCGGCGCGATTCTCGCACTACACCCCGGTTGAGATTGCCTGGACCCTTGGCCCGATCCTGATTCTGGTCTTCATCGGTGCCTTCTCGCTGCCAGTTCTGTTCAATCAGCAGGAAATTCCCGAAGGTGACATCACCATCAAAGTCGTTGGGAACCAGTGGTACTGGACCTACGAATACGTTGATCACGATTTCGCCTTTGACAGCTATCTGCTGGGCCATCCGGCCACATTGGATGAAGGCGCACGCCCGGCCGATGCGGACGTGACCCCATTTGTTCTGAACGATGCGATGCGTGCCAAACTGGCGGATGCCGGCTACAGCGATGACGAATGGCTGCTGGCCACCGATACCGCCGTTGTCGTTCCGGTTGGCAAGGTCATCGTCATGCAGGTTACCGCATCAGACGTGATCCACTCGTGGACCATCCCGTCCTTCGGCGTGAAGCAGGACGGTGTTCCGGGTCGACTGGCCGAACTGTGGTTCGAGGCCGAAAAGGAAGGCATCTATTTCGGTCAATGTTCCGAACTGTGCGGCAAGGATCACGCTTATATGCCGATCACCGTCAAAGTGGTAAGCGAAGAGGCGTATGAGCAGTGGCTGCAAGGCGCACTGGAAGAGTATGCAGGTCAGCCCGCAGCCTATCAGGTTGCATCCAAGTAATGACCCGCGCGGGCTGAAAAGCTCGCGCCAAAGGTAATGCAGGCTGCGCGGTACCCGCGCAGCTTTCGCCCCAGAAGGACCGGAAATGAGCGACGCAAGCATCAATGCCAGCACAGTAGGCGCCCAATCCCACGCGGATGAGGCCAGCTTTGGCGATTTCTTTGCCTTGCTGAAGCCGCGTGTGATGTCGCTGGTCGTGTTCACCGCTTTGGTCGGCCTTCTTGCGGCACCGGTCCCTGTTCATCCATTCGTCGGCTTTTGCGCCATCCTGTTCATCGCCATCGGCGGTGGCGCATCCGGCGCTTTGAACATGTGGTGGGACGCCGATATCGACCGCGTGATGAAGCGTACCAAAGGCCGCCCGATCCCGTCTGGCAAGGTCCAGGAGGGTGAGGCGATGGCAATCGGGCTGGCCCTGTCGGGGCTGTCCGTTATTATGCTGGGTCTGGCAACCAACTGGTTTGCTGGCGCTTTCCTGGCCTTCACGATCTTTTTCTACGTTGTCGTCTATACGATGTGGCTGAAACGCTCGACGCCGCAGAACATCGTGATCGGCGGCGCGGCAGGGGCATTCCCGCCGGTCATCGGCTGGGTTGCCGCAACAGGGTCTATGTCGATCGAGCCGTGGTTGATGTTTGCCCTGACCTTCATGTGGACCCCGCCGCATTTCTGGGCTCTGGCGCTATTCATGCGCTCGGATTACGACGATGCGGGTGTTCCGATGCTGACCGTTACACATGGTCGTCGCGCCACGCGCTGGCACATTCTGGTCTATACCGGGCTGCTGGCCATGCTGGCTGTTGGAACCGCGTTCTCGGGTATTGGCGGTCCGATCTACCTGACCGTGGCTGTGGTGTTGAACGCGCTGTTCCTGCGCGGAGCGTGGCAGATTTCGCGCCGGAACGAGGATGACTCCGAGGCCGACAATTTCAAGGTTGAACGCGCGTTCTTCAAGTTGTCGCTGCTGTACCTGTTCCTGCATTTTGGTGCTATCCTGGTCGAAGCACTGCTGAAACCCTATGGGTTAGGAGGTTGGTCATGAGCCTGCGCAAGAGCCACGAACTACACCAACGCCGGTTCAGTCGTAACCTAGGGGTAGGTCTGACGCTGGCTGCCTTCATCGTGATCATCTTTGGCCTGACGATCGTTAAGGTTTCGGGCACGGACTTCAGCTTGGCGACGCAAGAGGTACAGAACTGATGGCGCTGACAGGTCCTCAGAAAACTGTTGCGCAGACAGTCGGCGTGGTTGTCCTGATGGGCAGCTTGGCGTGGGCCTCTGTTCCGTTTTACGACTGGTTCTGCCGTGTAACCGGATTTGGTGGAACCACTGGTGTGGCCGCGACTGCACCCGAAGACATTCTGGATCGCAAGGTGACCATCCGCTTTGACGCCTCGAAGGCGAAAGGCATGGCATGGGAATTCAAGCCGGTCGCGCGCGAGATGGAAGTGCGTATCGGCGAAACCGGACTGGCCTTCTATGAAGCTTACAACCCGACCGACCGCCCCATCGCGGGACAGGCGTCCTATAACGTGACTCCGTATTCAGCCGGCGGGTATTTCCAGAAAATCGCCTGTTTCTGCTTTGAAGAGCAGGTGTTGCAACCCGGTGAACGTGTTGAGATGCCGGTCACCTTTTTCGTCGACCCTGAAATGGTCGAGGATCTTGAAGCTAAGTATGTTCATACGATCACACTGTCGTATACATTCTACGAAATTGACCTGCCCGAGGGCGTTGCCGCCCTTGAGACGCAGGCTGATATAACAACGAACTAACGCCTGTAGGTGAGGGACGCTGATGGCACACGCAAAAAACCATGATTATCACATTCTGGCCCCGTCGATCTGGCCTCTGATCGGCGCGATCGGCGGCTTTGTGATGCTGTTCGGAGCCGTCCTGTGGATGCACGGGGTTACCTCGTGGATGTTCTGGGCCGGTCTGGTGGCCGTTCTTTACACCATGTTCGCATGGTGGTCCGAGGTTGTGGTCGAAAGCCGCCAGGGCGATCACACACCGGTTGTCCGCATCGGCCTGCGCTATGGCTTCATCCTGTTCGTTATGTCCGAGGTGATGTTCTTCTTTGCCTGGTTCTGGTCGTTCTTCAAACATCGCATGTACCCGATGTACGACTATGCCGGCACCGAATACATCCAGCCTGACATTCACGCGGTTGACCCGTTCCACCTGCCGCTGATCAATACTCTGGTCCTGCTGCTGTCGGGCTGCGCAATCACCTGGGCGCACCACGCGCTGGTGCACGGCAATGATCGAAAGGCGCTGGTGCAGGGGTTGGCCATCGGTATCGCTCTGGGCGTCGCATTCACAGGTCTGCAGGCATTTGAATACTATGAGCTGCTGGCGCATGAAGGCTGGAAATTCGGCGGTGATCAGTTCTATTCGAACTTCTTCATGGCAACAGGCTTTCACGGTTTCCACGTTCTTATCGGTACCATCTTCCTGTCAGTGTGCTTAATCCGGGCGCTCAAGGGTGACTTCACGCCTGAGAAACACGTCGGGTTTGAGGCGGCTGCCTGGTACTGGCACTTCGTTGACGTTGTCTGGCTGTTCCTGTTCTTCGCAGTATACATCTGGGGCCAAGCGCCGCTGATGTAACGCCAGACGGGCGAACAAATTGCAAAAGCCGCCCTTTCGGGGCGGCTTTTTCTCTGTTCCGGGCGCAAAAATTGCGCCCCATACAATTGGGCGGTTGCAAATCGCACGGCTCGCCCCTTAACAAGACGCCGGTTCCTGCAATGAGGTTTTGCTCCACCATGCGCCGCACTCTGTTCCTTCTGATCTTCGGCCTCGCCGGTCTGGGCGTGCTGCTGTCGCTGGGTGTGTGGCAGGTTCAGCGTTTGGTTTGGAAAGAAACTCTTCTGGCGGAGATCGGAGCCATGATTGATGGCGACATCACATCGCTCCCTGCAAACCCAACGCGAGGAGAAGACCTGTATCTGACGGTCGCTGTGACTGGTGAAATGCTCCTGGACGAAGTTCACGTTCTAGTCTCGGTCAAGCAAGTCGGGGCTGGGTACCGGATCATACAGCCTTTTGTCACCGAAGGTCGAACGATTATGGTGGATCGTGGCTTTGTTCCGACGACTGCCAAGGAAGCCGAACGTCTGAACGGCCCGATGGAGATAACCGGAAACCTGCATTGGCCGGATGAGATCGACAGTTACACGCCTGAACCTGACCTCAATGCAAACATCTGGTTTGCCCGTGATGTGCCCCATCTGGCAGCGGCTCTGGGTGCGGAACCCGTTCTGCTGATCGCCCGCTCGCAAACCGATCCCGGAATAACGCCTTTGCCCGTCAGCACGACGGGCATCCCGAACGATCACTTGCAATATGCAATAACATGGTTTGGCCTGGCTTTGGTCTGGGCCGCGATGACCGGATATTTTCTGTGGCGCAGCCGCGCCCCTTCTGAGAGTGACGTGACATGAAATACATCTCGACCCGCGGGCAGGCGCCCGAACTGACGTTTGAAGAGGCGATGCTGACCGGGCTGGCCCGTGATGGTGGCCTGTACCTGCCTGCTGATATCCCGGTTATGACACAGGACGAGATCGCGGCGCTGGCGGGTCTGCCCTATGAGGAAATCGCGTTTCGAGTGATGTGGCCCTATGTCAGCGGGTCCTTCGCTGAAGACGAGTTCAAAGAGATCATTGCCCGGGCTTATCAGGGCTTTGGCCATGACGCCCGCGCGCCATTGAAGCAGTTGAACGAAAACCACTTCCTGTTGGAGCTGTTCCACGGGCCGACCTTGGCCTTCAAAGACTTCGCCATGCAGCTGATCGGTCAACTGTTTCGGGTGGCGCTGAAGCGGCGCGGAGATCGTGTGACCATCGTGGGTGCGACAAGCGGCGATACCGGATCAGCAGCGATCGAAGCGTTCCGGGGGCTCGACGCCGTGGACGTGTTCATCCTGTTCCCGCATGGCCGAGTTTCGGAAGTGCAGCGTCGGCAGATGACGACACCCGCGGACCGCAACGTGCATGCGTTGGCCGTGGACGGCGATTTTGACGATTGTCAGGCCGCGCTAAAGGACATGTTCAACGATTTCGACTTCCGCGACGGCGTGAAGCTGGCTGGCGTGAATTCGATCAACTTTGCCCGTGTTCTGGCGCAAATCGTCTACTACTTCTCCGCTGCTGTCAGCCTCGGCGCACCGCATCGCAAGGTCAGCTTTACGGTGCCGACCGGCAATTTCGGTGACATCTTCGCGGGCTACCTTGCCAAGCGCATGGGCCTGCCAATTGATCGTCTGGTTGTCGCAACCAACCAGAACGACATTCTGCATCGTTGCCTGTCTGGCGAGGGGTACTTCAAGGGCGACACCATCCCCTCGATCAGCCCGTCGATGGACATTCAGGTCAGTTCGAACTTTGAGCGTGCGCTCTACTATGCGTATGGCGAGGATGGCGGCGCCGTCGCGCAGTTGATGGATGAATTGAAGAACGGCGGCTTCAATGTCAGCCAGGGCGCAATGGAAGCGCTGCGCGAAAGCTTTGACTCGGGCCGTGTATCCGAGGATGAGACGCTGGCGACAATCAAGTCCACTCTGACCCACAGTGCAGAACTGGTTTGCCCGCATACCGCCGTGGGCATCAAGGTTGCAGAAGAGCATCGCTCGACCGACGTTCCGATGATCACACTGGCCACCGCACATCCCGCAAAATTCCCGGCAGCGGTCGAGAAGGCAAGCGGCGAACATCCGCCTCTTCCATCCCGCATGTCTGATCTGTATGAACGTCCGGAACGGGTGACCCGCATCGCCAACGATCTGGGCACCCTCGAGGATCATATCAGAAGGCATATCGCTGAGTGACTGTCAGACAAGACCAACTGAAGAACGGATTTCGTATCGTCAGTGAACATATGCCGGGGTTGCAATCGGCGGCCATCGGCATTTGGGTGACCGCCGGTGGGCGGCACGAGCGGATTGAACAGAACGGTATCGCGCATTTCTTGGAGCATATGGCTTTTAAGGGAACCAAGCGCCGTTCAGCTTTGCAAATCGCCGAGGCGATTGAGGACGTGGGCGGGTATATCAACGCCTACACGTCGCGCGAGGTGACGGCTTATTACGCGCGTGTTCTCAAAGACGATGTGGCGCTGGCGATGGATGTCATCGGTGACATCGTTCTGAACCCGATCTTCGACCCGCGTGAGATTGAAGTTGAACGCGGTGTGATCCTACAGGAAATAGGTCAGGCCTATGACACGCCCGACGATGTGATCTTTGACTGGTTGCAAGAGCAGAGCTATCACGATCAACCGCTGGGTCGAACCATTCTGGGTCCGACCGAACGTGTCAGCGCGTTTTCCCGAGAGGATCTCTCCGGTTTCGTCGCCGAGCACTACGGGCCTGAGCAGATGATCCTGTCTGCTGCAGGTGCCGTTGATCATGATGCGCTGATGAAAACCGCTGAGGCGTTGTTTGGCCATCTTAAACCCTGCAAGGGGCTGATCCCGGAAACCGCCCGTTTCACTGGCGGCGAAGCGCGGCAGGAGAAAGAGCTGGAGCAGGCGCATTTCGCACTGGCGCTGGAAAGCCCGGGCTATCGCGACGATGCGATCTATACCGCACAGATTTATTCGACTGCGCTGGGCGGAGGCATGTCCTCTCGCCTGTTCCAGGAAGTGCGCGAAACACGCGGGTTGTGCTACACGATCTTTGCGCAGACCGGAGCTTATGCCGATACCGGCACGACGACGATTTACGCCGGAACGTCAGCAGATCAGGTGGCAGAGCTGGCCAGCATAACGATTGATGAGATGAAGCGCGCCGCCGAAGACATGAGCGCCGAAGAGGTTGCCCGCGCCCGCGCGCAGATGAAAGCCGGTATGCTGATGGGGCTGGAAAGCCCGTCGAACCGGGCGGAACGTCTGGCGCGTCTGGTGCAGATCTGGGACCGGGTTCCCTCGCTTGAGGATGCAGTGGCCAAGATCGACGCCGTCAGCACAGAAGATGTGCGTGCCTTCGCCGAACAGATGGCAGTGCAGGCCCCTGCTGCGCTGGCGCTATACGGTCCTGTCTCGGGCGCACCCACGCTGGCGCAATTGCAGGAGAGGCGTGCGGCGTGATGCTGTTGGGCAGACGCAAGCTGAAACTTGAAACCGAGCGCCTGAGCTTGCGCCCGCCCGCGCATTCCGACTTTAACGACTGGGCGGCGCTACGGCGCGCGTCACAGGAATACCTAACCCCGTGGGAGCCGGTCTGGGCCAAGGATCACCTAAGCCGCAAGTCCTTTACCAACAGGGTTTATTGGGCGCAGCGCTCCGTGGCCGGTGGGACGGCGATCCCACTGTTTTTGTTCCGTCGCACGGATGATGTGCTTTTGGGGGCCATCACGCTGGACAATGTCCGTCGCGGCCCGGCGCAGGCAGGAACCTTGGGATATTGGACGGGCCAGTCTTTTGCCCGTCAGGGTTACATGCGCGAGGCCATTGGTGCGATCGTTCATCACGCCTTTACCCGACTGGACCTGAGTAGGATAGAGGCTGCCTGCCTGCCCGAGAACAAACCATCACGTGGGTTGCTGGAAAGTTCGGGGTTCAAATACGAGGGCGTGGCGCAGTCGTACCTACAGATCAACGGGCGTTGGCGGACGCATGTGCTGTATGCCAGCTTGCGCTCGGACCGGCGCGGGAAGACGGACGCGGGGTAGGTCTATGGCGCGGGCAAAACAGCCAGTAATCTGGATCAGCGATGCAATGGTGGGCACTGCGGCGTTGAAAGGATTTCATTCTGATCGTTGGGATAATGATCTGAAGTTCACAGCGGACGCAAACACCCGAAAGGTCCGAGGAGAGCCGCTTACAGCGGATTTCTTCCCTTCGGAGGTATTTGCCGATTACAAAGACAAAAAAGAGAAGAAGCAACCAGACTTCTTTATGGCTGCGGGTGCATGGACCGTGTCCGCCGCGTGTGCGACAGTTTGATCTTGGCGACGGGAATCTCTATCCAGTCAAACTGTTTCAACATGACCGTGCCACTCCGGTTGAAGGAGAATATTATTGTCTGAACTTCGGCAATCAAAAAGCTGCAGTGCTGACAGATCAATCTCCGAACATTGATAGACCCTACGAAAATCAAGAAGTTTATCAGCCACCGTTGGTCATGAAAGACAAAGACATCGCCGTGAGCGCGATAGCATTGGATGGCCCGGATATCTGGATTGACACAAAAATGCGCCGCGCATTTTTTGTGAGTGATCCGTTGGCTCAAGCGTTACGTGTGGCGAAAGTTTCACGGCCCTTCAAGCTGCGGAAGTGCATCGTTCTCTGAACTGCTCCTAGAAAATGCCAATTCCGTGATTTCACTCACGCGATATCTGCAGGCGTGACTTACCTGTGTTCTGCGCTACACTCCGGACATGCGCTGGGTTGTTGCGGTATTGATGGTGATCTCGGGTGGGGCTTCGGCACAGGAACGGCGGCCGAGCCATTGCATTGCCATCGCGGATGCCGCACCGGGGATTGAGTATATTCATAAAGCAGCCTGGCAGGATCCTGTGCCAGAGTTCTCGGTTCGGATCAGCTATATCGCTCATGCGTCGTTTATGATCCAGACGCAGGGCGGGTTGAACGCGGTAACGGACTTCACCGGTTTCATCGGTAGCGCGGATCTAATCCCGGACGTGGTGACGATGAATCACGCCCACGGCACCCATTGGACCGCCCATCCAGATCCTGCCATCCCGAATGTGTTGCCGGGGTGGGGCGAGTTCGGGCAGGGGATCGAACACTATCTTGATTTGGGAGAGATGCTGATTCGCAATGTCTCGACCGATATCCGATCCTCTTATGGCGGTGTGGAAGAGCGCGGAAACTCTATCTTTGTGTTTGAGGTTGAAGGGTTGTGCATTGGTCATCTGGGTCACCTGCACCACGTGCCGTCAGATGAACAATTTGCCGCATTGGGCCGTTTGGATGTTGTGATGGCTGCTGTGGATGGCGGTACGACGATGCCGTTGCCGGAAATGATCACGGTTTTGAAGCGACTGAAAAGTTCGATCATCATTCCGATGCATTGGTTTTCCAGCTTTTCACTGGACCGGTTTCTGGTCGATATCCGCGAAGATTTTCCGGTTCAACGCAAAGGGGAGTCTGAGATCACAATGTCCCTGCGCACGTTGCCCGACCGCCCGACAGTTGTGGTGCTTGAGCCGCAATACCTCATTGAACTGGAATAGGGCTTGTGGGCGCACGGCTGCTTGGGCAAGGAAAGGGTATGAAACTGAACCCTGCCGATGATACTTTTGCCCAGTCGATCCGCGCGGCGATCGGTGACGATGTTCTGCATCCCGTCGAGGCCCGATATCTGGAAGAGCCGCGCCGCAGGTTTGCTGGCCATGTGGGCGTTCTGGCCCTGCCGAGGTCGGTAGAACAGGTTTCGACGCTCGTTCAGTTGGCCTCGGACGCGTCGGTTCCCATCGTGCCTTATGGCGGCGGGACCGGGCTGGTCGGCGGGCAGGTGATGGCAGATGGCCCGGCCCCGTTGCTTGTTTCACTGGAGCGGATGTCTGCCATCCGGGCGGTTTATCCGACCGAGAACATTCTAATCGCCGAGGCCGGTGCCATTCTGGCCGATGTTCAAGCCGCCGCGGAAGAGGCGGATCGGCTGTTCCCCCTTGCGCTGGCTGCACAGGGATCGTGCCGGATCGGCGGCAATCTTGCGACCAATGCGGGCGGGGTCAATGTCCTGCGCTACGGCAATGCGCGAGATTTGTGCTTGGGGCTTGAGGCCGTCTTGCCGAACGGTGAGGTCTGGCATGGTCTGAGCCGTTTGCGTAAGGATAATACCGGGTACGATCTGCGCAACCTCCTGATCGGAGCGGAAGGTACGCTGGGGATCATCACAGCCGCGTCGTTGAAGCTGTCCCCACGGCCGGCTGAAACCGGCACTGCAATGTTTCAGGTAACCTCGCCTGAAGCTGCCATTGATCTGCTGGCGCTGGCACGCGATCAGGTGGGCGAGGGGGTCAGCACCTTTGAGCTGATCCATAAGCAAGGCCTGCAGTTCCTGTCCGAGGTTTTGCCCGATATCCGTCAGCCCTTTGACGACCAGCCCGAATGGATGGTGCTGGTGGAGTTGGGACTTTCCGGCGGCGTGTCAGCGTCAGAAGCGCTGATGGCGGTGTTCGAGGCTGCAGAAGCGCGCGGGCTAGTAGATGATGCGGTCATAGCTCAAAGCGAAACGCAACGAATGGAACTTTGGGCGGTGCGTGAGCAGATCCCTGAGGCCAACCGATTGATCGGTTCGGTCTCAAGCCATGATATCTCGGTCCCGATTTCGGATATCCCCGCGTTTATCCGGCGTGGGTCCGAGGTGGTCAATGCGTTGGGGACATTCCGTATCAATTGCTTTGGACATTTGGGCGACGGCAATCTGCACTACAACGTGTTTCCGCCGCAGGGGCACAACCGCGCGGAATATGATACCCAGCGGTATAGTGTAAAGCGCGCGGTGCATGATCTGGTGCATGAATTCGGTGGGTCGGTTAGCGCTGAGCACGGCATAGGCCGTTTGAAAACGGATGATTTGGAGAATTATGGCGATCCGGTAAAACTGTCTGCAATGCGTGCGATCAAAGCTGCCCTTGACCCAAAGGGGATCATGAATCCAGGCGCCGTACTAAAGGTGTAGGCGCGACCCACTTCGCGTGGGCCGCGCGCTGATATTACGATTCAGGCAGAATAACCTTATCAATCACGTGGATGACGCCGTTCGACGTTTCGATATCGGCCTGCACAACGTTGGCGTCGTTGACCATCACGCCGTTGTCCAGATCAATCTTGACTTCTCCGCCCTGTACGGTTGCAGCTGTCATGTTATCGGACAGATCGCCTGACATCACTTTTCCCGGCACCACGTGATAGGTCAGGATGGCGACCAGCTGATCCTTGTTCTCGGGTTGCAGAAGGGTCTCGACTGTGCCCTCGGGCAAGGCTGCAAAGGCGTCATCGGTCGGAGCAAACACGGTGAAAGGGCCTTCACCTTTCAGGGTATCTACAAGTTCTGCGGCCTGAACGGCGGCGACGAGAGTTTCAAAGCTGCCTGCGCCGACTGCGGCGTCGACAATATCCTTGGAGTGACCATCAGCATAAGCGGCCGTTCCTACGAAAAAGCTTGCGACACCGGCAATTGCGAGTTTGCGAAACATGGTATGATATCCCTTATTGGAATGCCCTTGGTGGCATCAACCGGGATACGGTGCGTCATCGAAGGAAGATCACTGAATATGTCGATAAGTTCGGGTTGGTCCAATGAAAAACCGCGCTAAGCCAGCTCGGTTTCAGGTTTCAACTCACGATTTTGTGAATGTGCGGGCTGTCAAAGGCCTTCGAATTCGCACAAGACTTGGACATCCATTCCCATGTCTTCCAATGCCTTGCGCCCGCCTAACTCTGGCAGGTCGATAATGAACGAGCATGAGACGATCTCGCCCCCCAACCGTTCGATCAGTTTGATGCCTGCGGCAGCGGTGCCTCCTGTTGCCAGCAGATCATCGACCACGAGGATTTTTTCGCCCGGCTGGATGGCGTCGTCGTGGATTTCGACAATCGCCTCGCCGTATTCCAACTTGTAATCTTGGCTGATCGTAGTTCCCGGCAGCTTGCCCTTTTTGCGGATGGGCACGAAACCGACGCTAAGCTGGTGCGCGATCGCGCCGCCAAGGATAAAGCCGCGCGCCTCAAGGCCAACAACCTTGTCGATGCGTTCGCCGGCATAGGGGTGTAGCATCTGATCAATCGCCATGCGGAAACCGCGCGGATCCGCGAACAGGGTCGTTACGTCCCGGAACATGATCCCCTCATGTGGGAAATCCACGATGGTCCGTATGTAATCTTTGACCGACTTGTTTCTGGACATGGCCCACCTCTCTGGCGTCAAAACACGCTGGGCTGTTTGGCCCATTGGTGTGAGTCATGCAAGGAAAGATTGCCGCCCCTCACTTGGGACGTTTCGACTGGCCGTTGTCGCGGTTCAGTGTATCGGGCATCCACGTCAGGTAAGGAATGCGCCACTTGCCCTGATCTTTCAAAAATCGCCTGAGCGACATGAAGGTTCATTGCCACAACCTTCTTTTGTTGTTAGGTGCTCGTGAATTACAAATTCTATGCGAAGTATATACAAAGACTATCTTGTATGTCTGGGGTTTTGATGGAAATGGGACGCGTGGGAACGAAAGACGGCAAGGTTTCAACCAAGAAAAACAGTCAGTTGGTCCTGCGGCTGGACAAGGATGAACGGGACGAGTTTGTTCAGCTATGCAAAGAGCTGGACACGTCGGCCGCTCGAGAAATCCGGCGGTTCATTCGCGGGTTCATGAAGGAACACGCTGAGGGCTGAGCCCTCAGGCCGGGCGGCGCAGGACAGCCGTGGCCACCCCCATCCCGATTAATGCCAGCCCTCCGAACCGGGTCATTGCGGTGATGACGCCAGAACGGCCGATCATCTGACGCAGGCGGTCCGCCAACAGGGCGTATGCCAGCGAATTCAGCCATGCCAATCCCACGAAAGTTGCGATCAGGATAGCAAATTGCGGTCCGAGTGGGTCAGCCGGACGCAGAAACTGAGGAACGAAGGCGATAAAAAACGCGATGGATTTCGGGTTCAGCGCGGTGACGGCGGCCGCATGGCCAAAAACGCTGCCTGCGGTGACGTTGCGCCCGGTGTCCACAGTCTCAAGCCCGCCTGATGGCGCGCTGCGCAACAGTTTGATCCCCAGCCAGACTAAGTAGGCGGCACCGACCCATTTGAGGGCTGTGAACAAGGTGGCCGAGGCCAGGACCAGCGCGCCAAGCCCCAAAAGAGAGGCCGTCATAGCCACCAGATCCCCAACAGCTACACCCGTCGCCGAGGCGACAGCCACGCTGCGCCCCTTGGACAGGGCATAGCTGAGCACCAGCAGGACCGTCGGGCCTGGGATCAATAGTAGGGCGGTAGATGCAGCGACAAAGGCGAGCCAAAGGTCAAGGGACATCGGAAATCCTGTAATGCGTTTTCCGCAGCAAGCCCGGACCAGCGCGCAAGGTCAAGCCCTGCGTGGTTGCGTTGTCAGGCGCATCAGCGCCTCAAGCGGACCGCGTTTGAATTTGCGAGACCACAATAGGGCAAAGACCGAGGACGCGGCGCAGAATGCAATCGCGCAACCCACGATCTGTGGGGCGTTCAGTGATCCGTTCAGCAGACCGGCTTCTTCTAGTATCCCCATGCCGATCAGGATGTGGGCCAAATAAAGTGTCAGGCTTTGCCGACCGGGCGCGGTCAGGACAGGGCCAATGCGCAGCTTTTCGATCTTCGGCCACAGCTTCAATAGTAATCCGATCACCACGCAAGCTGACCCTGTTCCGGCAATGATGTAGAACGGCCCAGGAGGAATGGACTCTGTTCCCAAATAGGTCGCCAAATCAGGGTCCGCGATCAGCATCTGCGGGAAAAGCGCAAATACTGCGGCTCCAAACCCCCACATGATCAACCGATGTTGGATGCAGATTGTGTGAAGATCCGACCGACCAATGGCCATTCCAATCAAAAGGAACGCCGCCCAGGGAAAGATCGGGTGCCATCCGTTGAAGAGCAGGTTGCGCAAGAAACCAGGCAGGGTCCAAAGGTCAGTGTATGTCAGTGTGTCCCAATCCCAGCCAAGGTCATAGTTAAAGATCATGACGGCGAAGATGGACAGTGCCATCACCCCAGCCGAACCCAGCCACAACGCGCCTGCGGGGGCCGTCAGGAAAGCTGCACCAACAACGAAGTACGCGGCGTAGAAATGCAGGATATCGGCGTCAAAAACAGTCATGTTGACCAGGCCTAGCACGAACAGAAACGCCGCCCGGCGCAGCAGTACCGAAGCTGACACAGAGGATAATCCAATTCCGATACCGGCCAGAATGACGAATAATGCGGCAGCGCGACCTTCCAACGAGTCGATCAGAATCGAGGCCCAGTCACTACCAGGGCCGACCTCAGCAGCAATGCGGAAATTCACCAGAACCATTCCGCAAAACGCCAGAAATCGCGCTGCGTCCAATGCCTCAAGTCGCTTCATGCTATCCCTCTGTTTCGCCGGCGTTTTGACGGTGCCGTGCGAACCACAGATCGGTGCAGCACAGGCGATTTTTCAAGATGACGGGCAAAAAAGAGCCGGCGCCGTGCAATGCGGCAACAAGTTTTAAGATTGGATTAAGTGTGCTTCGTGCGGCTTGAAACGGTTCCTCGGGCCACCAACCTTGGACCGGACGCAACGCTTCGGAGAGGCCGATGGTTCAAACAGATCAAACACGCGCGAACGCGACACCTGACCCCAATCCCTTGCGGCTTGCCCACGTGAAGGGCGCGCTGATCCTTTTGGTTCCGGTCCTTGCGGTGATCTACGCGGGCATCGTGGGGTATATGTATGTGAACCAGCAATCGCTGTTGTTCAAACCAGATGGCGAGTTGTCTGCGCCCAATTCGATCGGCCTGGCCGATGTTGAGACCGTTTCCCTCACTATGTCCGATGGTGTCACGCTGACCGCGTGGACCGCCCCACCCGCGATAGAAGGCGCGCCAACTGTTTTGTTTTTTCATGGCCAATCGGGCAATCTGGGCGACCGGGCCGACCGGATGAGAGAGATCCTCAACAGTGGCTTCGGCCTGCTGGCCCCCAGCTATCGTGGCTATCCGGGCAGCGAGGGCGAACCGTCCGAGATGGCGCTGATTTCCGACGGCATCCAGATGTATGACCAGTTGGATCGCCAAGGTGCGGACGTTGTGTTGCACGGCCAAAGTCTTGGAACAGCCGTTGCGACTGCCGTAGCTGAACAGCGCCCAAATGCACAGCTGCTGGTGCTTGAGGCACCCTTTACGGCTACGGTGGACGTCGCGGCGGAAAGATATCCCTGGCTACCGGTGCATGCCCTGATGCGGGATCAGTTCGCGACCCGTGATCTGATCGAGAACGTCACCGTTCCGACTTTGATCTTCCACGGGACCGAGGATGAAACGGTTCCCCTGCATCACGGCGAAGCTTTGGCCGCGATGGCCGGGGAGACGGCGCAGATCTATGTCATCCCGGAGGGCACCCACAACGACCTCTGGTCGCACGGGTTGTGGGATAAGGTTCAACAATCCCTGCAAGCCAACTAAAGCTGCCGGTCAGAGAACCCGACCAGCAACAGCATCCAATTTTGCCAACACGGTGGGATCACGTTTCTCCGGCGCGGTCAGGATGGCATATTCAAGTGCCCGGTCGCAGCCATGAGGGCAGGGCGCGCGATCAGCGCCCAGCAGATCGGGCAGACCTTTGACAAGCGCACGGCCTTTCTCGGCATTGCCGGTTAGTGTGGCGATGATGGCGGTGACGTCCACCTCGCCGTGGTCCGGATGCCAGCTGTCGTAATCGGTGACCATCGCGATCGAGGCATAGCAAAGCTCGGCCTCGCGGGCGAGTTTGGCCTCGGGCATGTTGGTCATGCCGATCACGTCGCAGCCCCAGTGTTCGCGGTACATCTTGGATTCCGCCAGTGTTGAGAATTGCGGCCCCTCCATCGCCAGATAGGTGCCGCCGCGATGAATGGTGATCCCTGCCGCTCGACCGGCAGTCTCACACGCGTCCGACAGGCGTGGGCAGGTGGGGTGTGCAACGCTGACATGGGCCACGCAGCCGGTGCCAAAAAAGGTCTTCTCGCGCGCGAATGTCCGGTCGATGAACTGATCGACGATCACGAAATCACCCGGCGCCATGTGCTCGCGGAACGACCCGCAGGCCGACACCGAGATCACATCCGTCACGCCCAGCCGCTTCAGCGCGTCGATATTGGCGCGGTAAGGCACTTCAGTAGGGGAATGCACGTGGCCGCGCCCGTGACGAGGAAGAAAGGCCATCTCAACGCCATTCAGCGATCCGGTCAGGATCTGATCCGAAGGATCACCCCATGGGGTTTCGACCGTGACCCATTCCGCATTTTCCAAACCGTCGATGTCGTAAATGCCTGATCCGCCGATAATGGCGATTTTGGTCTGGGTCATGGCTGCTCTCCGTGAAAAACTGTTGAAAGAGTTCTGCGTGGCAACCGCGGGTTTGGCAAGTGGCTTCAAGGGTTTGTGTAACTTGCTTGTTAGCTATGCAGTTTACGCATATCAGGGTCCCGCTGGGTGCAGTATCTAATGTCAGGTATGACAGGTAAAAGGCCCCTTTCGCGCGAACAAACAACCCCACAGGACGTCTCATGCCCCGAGCCATGCTGGCAAGCTTTGCCAATCGTATAGCCAAACCCGATCTCCGCTGGATGCCGGATGAGGGGCTGACCGTCTCGCGCCTGCGGATTGAGCTGTTGTCGGGCCTGACCGTTGCGCTGGCGCTGGTCCCCGAGGCGGTAGCGTTTGCCTTTGTCGCAGGTGTGCACCCGTTGGTCGGACTGTATGCCGCGTTCATGGTCGGTTTGATTACAGCGCTGATCGGTGGTCGGCCGGGCATGATCTCCGGCGCAACCGGCGCTCTGGCTGTTGTGATGGTGGCGTTGGTGGCTGAACACGGGGTGGAATACCTGTTCGCCACGGTGGTTCTGATGGGTGTCTTGCAGGTCATTGCAGGCGCGATGCATTGGGGACGCTTTATCCGGCTGGTGCCGCATCCGGTGATGCTGGGGTTTGTAAATGGTCTGGCCATCGTGATTTTTCTGGCCCAGATGGGGCAGTTCAAGGTTCCAGGCACCATGGAAAACACCGGCCACGGTGTGGGCGGTGGCGAATGGCTTTCGGGCCTACAGCTTTATACGATGCTGGGACTGGTCGCGCTGACCATGGCGGTGATCTGGGTCATGCCGCGCATCACACGCATTATCCCTGCGCCTTTGGCTGGGATCGTTGTCGTGGCCGCGCTGGTAATTGGCTTTGGTCTTGATGTGCCGCGCGTTGGTGATCTGGCCTCAATTGAGGGCGGCCTGCCGGCGTTTCACATCCCGATGGTGCCGCTGAACTGGGAAACCTTTGAGATCATCTTGCCCTACGCTGTCATTCTGGCCGCCATCGGCTTGATTGAATCCCTGCTGACCCTGAACCTCGTTGGTGAAATCACCGGCAAGCGCGGAGGGGCCTCGCAAGAATGCATTGCGCAGGGTGTGTCCAATGTAGCGACTGGATTCTTCGGCGGCATGGGCGGTTGTGCGATGATCGGTCAGTCGATGATCAACGTAAAATCCGGCGGCCGTACCCGCATCGCCGGGATTGCTGCGGCCCTGTTCCTGCTGGTGTTCATCTTGTTCGCCTCACCGCTGATTGAGCAGATTCCGCTGGCTGCGTTGGTTGGTGTAATGTTCATGGTGGTGATCGGGACCTTTGCCTGGAACTCGTTCAAGATCATGCGCAAGGTGCCCCTGATGGATGCGTTCGTCATCGTTCTGGTGACTGTTGTGACCGTGATGGAAGACCTTGCGGTTGCCGTAGTTGTAGGTGTGATCGTCTCAGCTCTTGCCTATGCTTGGAACAATGCGAAACGCATCCATGCGGTCACACGGGACTCGGAGACGGAAGAAGGCGCAAAGGTCTATGAGATTCAGGGGCCTTTGTTCTTTGGTTCGTCCGACGGATTCATTGAACTGTTTGATATTCAGAACGACCCTGACACTGTAATCGTGGACTTTGCCGAAAGCCGCGTCGTGGATCAATCCGCGCTGCAAGCCATCGAGAACATCGCTGGAAAATACGAGGCTGCGGGCAAACGCGTCATGCTGCGCCACCTCAGCCGGGATTGCCATAAACTGCTGAACAAGGCCGGCCACCTTATGGTCGATAGCGACGATGACCCGGACTACGAATTGGCCGTCGATTACTCGGTCCGCACGGGTGTGCTGGGCGGGCATTGATTGCAAAAGGCGGCCACTTCGGCCGCCTTTTACTTTGGAGCAATCCGTTCCAATTCTTCAATATTACCAGACAGAAGCGCCTCTTCGGCTTCGGCGATCTTCTCGGCGGGCCAATCCCACCAGTTCAATGCTAAAAGCCGGTCGATGGTGTCCTTTTCGAACCGGAACCGCCGCACTTCGGCAGGGTTCCCGGTAATGATCGCATAGGGCGGTACGTTTCCGCGAACAACAGACCCGGCACCAATAATTGCCCCCGAACCGATCTGCGCACCGGGCAGGATCATCGCGCCATAGCCAATCCAGACATCGTGGCCGATGAGAGTGTCGCGCGTGTCCGGCTGAAACCCGGTCATTCCGTCCGGGTCGAACACTGGAAACGGAAAGCACGTCAATCCATCCATTGAATGATTGGCCGATGATGTGATGAAACGTACGCCATGGGCGATCTGACAGAACTTCCCCAGCCCTAGCTTTTCTTGCGAAAACGGAAACAGGTAGGGGGCAAGTTGTTGCGCCCAATCCTCGGGCGCATCAAAATCCGATGCGTAGCTGTATTCTCCGGCCTGAAACTTGGGATGGTCAATCGCTTCAGACAGGAAAACCGTGCCCTTGTGATCAGAGCCGTCAGGGAGCGTTATCGGGTATCTGCGTAAGTGGTCAGGAATTGGCATCAGTCATCCGGTCGTGAAAGGCTGAACAGCTCGGTGACCACCGAATAGTCCCGGTACCCAAGCCTTGCCAGCGGTTGGAATGTTGTGACGTCGAACATTCCATCTTTCAAGCAATCGTCGCGCAGATGTACGCCGGTTACTTCTCCGAACACCACCCGATTGGCCTCGCCCGGAAGGGACACGATCTGGGTTAGCTTGCATTCCAGCGCTGCCGGAGCCCCATCGATCCGGGCGCATGGGATGGTTTCGCATTCCAAGGGTGTCAGGCCTGCATGGCCAAATTCGTCGACATGTTTCGGCAAGCCTGCTGAGCTGGCATTCATCGCGTCGCGATGTGCGTGGGCCACGACGTTTACACAAAACACCCCCGTTGCCTTGATATTGGCAAGACTGTCTTTCGTGCCGTCTTGATCGTGTTTGGTTCCGGTTGAAGCAAACATCACCTGCGGCGGGGTGTAAGCAACGCCGTTGAAAAACGAATACGGAGCCAGATTGTTGATCCCATCTGTGTCACGCGTCGAGATCCAGCCAATCGGCCGCGGCGTGATAATGGCGTTGAACGGATTGTGTGGCAGGCCGTGGCCGTCTTCGGGGCGATAGAACATAAGATCTCCAAGCGTTTGCCCAAGGCGTACCGAAGTGCTAGGGCGATTGCCAGCTAGGAAAAGAGGGCAGGGTGCAGCAGTTCGTGATCAGGCCGGAGGAGCCGGATGATTGGTGGGAGGTCGAGGCACTTTACGACCTGTGCTTTGCGCCGGGGCGTGAAGCGCTGTCCTCGTATCGTCTGCGCGATGATGTTCCACCCGTGTCGGGCCTTTCGCTTGTTGCGCGCGACGGGCAGGGCATTCTGGCCGGGGCGATCCGTTTCTGGCCCGTGCATGTGGGCGATCACGACGCTTTGTTGCTGGGTCCCGTGGCGGTGCACCCGACCCACCAGGGCGAAGGTCTGGGGGGATTCCTGATCCATCAGGGGCTTGAGGCTGGTCGCGAAATTGGCTGGCAAAGGGCAATGCTGGTGGGCGATGCGCCTTATTATGCGCGTTTCGGGTTCACCCGGCTTTCCGGTGTGGAAATGCCGCCCCCAACAAACCCTGACCGGGTCTTAGGCGTGGAATTGAGCCCCGGTGAATGGTTGAATGTGCGTGGCGAGGTGACCCGCTGGACGCGCTGAGCTATTGAAACCCTGCCGTTCAGCCCCGATGTTTAACGTCAGGAGGGCTTATATGCAGGACGTGCTTCTAGTCGAAAAGCTGGATACCGATGCCGAATTGGATCGGTTGGCCAAGTATTACAGAACCGCCGGAGGTCCCGGCGTTAAACTGTTGAACAGTTTGGGGGGGTCGGCGGAATCGCTACTGGAACAACTTCCTGTATCTGTGCGGGAGGGGCTGACAGGGGCCACCGAACAGGCGCTTTGGCTAGCGATGCACGCAGCCGAGGGTTCGCGTCGTGCCGTTCCGGATCAAAAGCCATGGGTGAACACGGCTGTCGCAACGGCGATGGGGGCGGCCGGTGGCATGGGTGGCGTGTCGACTGCCCTGATGGAATTGCCTGCAACAACGGCCATGCTATTGCGTGCCATTCAGGGTGCGGCGTTCCGCGAAGGGTTCGATCCGTCCGAGGAAGGCGTCAAATTTGATTGCGTTCGGGTCCTGTCCGCAGCCGGACCACTGTCTTTTGACGATGGCGCCGATCTGGGTTTCTTTTCGGTCCGCCTGACGTTGACTGGCCCAGCGATGCAAAAGCTAATTTCAGCGGTAGCGCCGCGACTGTCCATTGTACTGGGCCAGAAGCTGGCAGCGCAATCGATACCGGTTCTGGGTGCGATCGCAGGTGGTGGTACGAACTATGTCTACACCCGATATTATCAACAGGTGGCGCGCGTTCACTTCGGGTTGCGGCGACTGGCAATCGATGCCGATATCCCGCATGAAGATCTGGTTCGGAAGCTGGCTGCCCGCGTTTGAAACCGACCTAAATGCTTGGAAGAAACCGCACCATATGGTATTCTGACCCCAGCCGGCCGCTAAATGTATAAAAACCTCAAAGGTCGGCGATTGAGGGTGAAAGCAGTTTGAAAGGTGGTGCGGCGTGATCGGTGCGAGGCAACCGACGTGTCTGCGGGGAAGCGAACAGCACCTGCGGCTTAAGCATCAATCGGCAGCGCTCTGCTATCGCATCAAACACGGAAAGCTCAGGGTTTTGCTGATCACAACGCGCAAATCCAAGCGCTGGATCATACCGAAGGGCTGGCTAATCGAGGATATGACACCGTCGCAAACCGCCGGACGAGAAGCTTGGGAAGAGGCTGGGGTTAAAGGCAACTGCGCAAACAATCCCATGGGCCGTTTCTCATATTTGAAACCCCACTCCAGTACGAACCCCGTATTGTGTCTGGTGGATGTCTTTCCCCTCTGTGTTACGTCGATAGCGCCTGAATTTCCTGAACGGGCCCAACGAAAGCGAAAGTGGGTTTCGCCTAAAAAAGCGGCCTCTCTGGTGAAATCGCGGGAACTGTCCCTTTTGTTACGCCGTCTTGGCCCGATTCTACACTGACTCGCCTTGCGAAGGGCTTGATCTTGCCATGTCTGTCGGTATCTATTTGCCTACCGGAAAATGGACGGACCATGATTCAATATTCGCTGAAATGCAGCCGCGACCATACATTTGACAGTTGGTTTCAATCGGCCGCCGCTTACGACAAACTCGCCTCCGCAGGTATGGTGACCTGCGTTGTGTGTGGTGACGCGCAAGTAGATAAGGCTATCATGACCCCTCGCGTTCGTCCGGCCCGCAATGCTCAGACAACCGAACCACAAGGCAAACAGGTGGATGTCGCGACCCCGTCGCCAGACATCGAGAAGGTGCTGGCCGATCTGCGCCGCAAGGTCGAGGAAAACTCGGACTATGTCGGTAAGGACTTTGCCAAAGAGGCGCGTAAGATCCATTTGGGCGATGCGCCCGAACGCGCGATTTATGGCGAAGCCAAGCCCGATGAGGCGAAAGCGCTGATTGAAGATGGCGTGCCGGTTTCGCCGCTTCCTTTCCTACCCACCCGTAAAACGAACTGACCCATGCATATCGTTATCACCGGCGCTAATCGCGGAATTGGCCAAGCTCTGGCAGATCGTTACCGCGCGCAGGGGCATGACGTTACCGGAACCGCCCGGGATTCCAGTGCGCAGCTTGTACTGGATGTGACTGATCCGAAACAGCAGGCCGCGATGGCACAAGGGCTTGCGGGTCGTCCGGTTGATCTGTTGATCTGCAACGCCGGGGTCTATCTGGACAAAGGCCACGGCATAGACGGCTATCCTGCCGACATGTGGGCGCAGAGTTTTGCGACCAACGTGACGGGCGTGTTTCTGACCGTGCAGGCGCTTTTGCCCAATCTTCAGGTCGCGAAAGGCAAGGTTGCGATCCTGTCGTCCCAGATGGCGTCGCATACGCGCGCGCCCGGTGGCAGCTATATCTATCGTGCGTCCAAAGCGGCGGCCCTGAATCTGGGGCGCAATCTGGCGACGGATTTGCGCGCGGATGGTGTCGCCGTTGGCATCTACCATCCGGGTTGGGTGCAGACGGATATGGGGGGCACTCAGGCTGCGATCACTGTTGATCAGGCTGCCGACGGGCTGCTTGACCGCTTTGGGGCATTGTCACTTGCCACAACCGGGTGTTTTGAAACCTGGGACGGTCAGCCGCACGCTTATTGACGTTTCAAAGCCGCCGTTGGGATTTCGTAAACTTCATCCGGATCGATGAAGACCACCGTTAAATCACCCCGTGTTTCGTGACTGATCCGGGCAGGTGAGCTGCTAGAGGTCGGTACACCATCCGTGAAATAGATGCTGCGTACTTCGGCTCCGCCCAGCCCCACTGCCAAGGTCGTAGTACCGTCGTCATGGTGGCGCAGCTCGGCGTGGCAGCTGCTTAGCGCTGCACCGGCTTTGGCACAGGGCACCGTGCCCAAAGCATTCTTGCCGTCGGTTGCTGCCAGCGTAGAGACCTGCGCAAAGGCGGATGAAGACAAAAGGGCGAGGGCTGCGGCAACGCGGAACATGGAAAACCTCTGGGAATAATTGCGGGGTGCAGGCTGACAGCCTCTGTGGCCGTTGTAAAGCGGTCAGATGCGGCCATCCGACCGGTTTTGAACTCTTGCCCTTGCGGCCCCCCTCGCATAAGACGCACGAGACCAGAAATCCAAGGCGCGGAGACACTTGCCCCCATGCCCTTACTCGTGATGAAATTTGGCGGCACTTCGGTTGCCAACCTTGACCGTATCCGCCGCGCAGCCAAGCGCATCGGCGTCGAAGTGGCGAAGGGCTATGACGTGATCGTCATCGTCTCGGCCATGTCCGGCAAGACAAACGAGCTTGTGGGCTGGGTCGATGAAACATCACCGTTGTACGATGCGCGGGAATATGATGCCGTCGTGTCCTCGGGTGAGAATATCACCGCTGGCCTGATGGCGTTGACGTTGCAGGAAATGGATGTCCCGGCCCGCAGCTGGCAGGGCTGGCAGGTTCCGCTGATGACCACCAGCGCCCACAGCCAGGCCCGGATCGAAGAAATTCCGACCGATAACCTGAACCAGAAGTTTGGCGAGGGCATGAAGGTTGCCGTGGTCGCCGGGTTCCAGGGCATCAGCCCGGAAGGCCGTATCACGACCCTGGGCCGAGGTGGGTCGGACACCACCGCCGTGGCATTTGCCGCCGCCTTCGGTGCCGAGCGGTGCGACATCTACACGGATGTTGACGGTGTTTATACCACCGACCCGCGCATCTGCGAAAAAGCACGCAAGCTGGACCGAATTTCGTTCGAGGAAATGCTGGAATTGGCCTCGTTGGGGGCAAAGGTTCTGCAAACCCGCTCTGTCGAACTGGCGATGCGTTACAAGGTAAAACTGCGCGTTCTTTCAAGCTTTGAGGAACAATCCGACGAGGCCGGTACCCTGGTCTGCGATGAGGAGGATATCATGGAATCCAATGTTGTGGCCGGTGTGGCCTATTCCCGCGACGAAGCCAAGATGACCGTTGTCTCGGTGGCTGACCGCCCGGGCATCGCGTCGATTATCTTTACCGCGCTCAGCGATGCGGGCGTGAATGTCGATATGATCGTGCAGAACATTTCGGACGAGGGGCGCACGGACATGACCTTTTCCTGCCCCACCGATCAGGTGGCGCGCGCCGAACAGGCATTGCTGGCAATCAAGGATGCGGGTGAGCTGAACTATGCCGAACTGGTCGCGGACCAGGATGTCTGCAAGGTCTCGGTCGTGGGGATCGGCATGCGCTCGCAGTCGGGCGTGGCGGCCAAGATGTTCAAGATACTCTCGGATGAGGGGATCAACATCAAGGTCATTACAACCTCTGAGATTAAAATTTCCGTCCTTGTCGACAGGAAATACATGGAACTTGCTGTTCAGGCACTGCATGATGCCTTTGAATTGGACAAGGCGGCCTGAGCATTTCAGCCAAAGGTCTCGCCTGATTCCGTAATTTGGGTGGGATATGGCGGAAGGCACCGAAACAGAATCCCGCAAGCTGCTGGGGCGGCTGCGCGAAGAGATGGCGAGCGAAGCCGCCGGTCAGGAACGTCTTGACCGGATCACGCATCTGATCGCGGATAGTATCCGGGCCGAGGTGTGCTCGATCTATCTGTTCCGGGATTCCGACACTCTTGAGCTTTGCGCGACCGAAGGGTTGTCTCCAGAGGCGGTTCACAAAACGCGTATGCGGTTGGGTGAAGGCCTCGTGGGCCATGTCGCGCAATCCGGCAAGGTCGTGAACACCGCCGACGCGCCTTCGACCAAAGGGTTTCGGTATATGCCGGAAACTGGTGAAGAAAGATTCTCGTCTTTTATTGGGGTGCCGATCCAGCGTTTGGGTGAAAAGCTGGGCGTATTGGTCGTTCAATCTCGTGACGCGCGTTTGTATTCCGCTGACGAGGTCTACGCGCTGGAAGTGGTCGCCATGGTCTTGGCCGAAATGACCGAGCTTGGCGCCTTTGTGGGCGAGGGCGCTGCCCTTTCACCCCGGCACCAGCAATCGGTGCAATTTGAGGGAGGCCCGGCACAGGAAGGAGCTGCCGAAGGGCATGTCTGGCTGCATGAACCCCGTGTTGTCGTCACCAACCCGATTGCCGACGACCCCCACCGCGAACGCGAACGTCTGAACGAAGCCGTTGATGAGTTGCGCGTGGGCGTCGACAAGATGCTTGAGATTTCGCAAGGCGGTGACAAGGAGCAATTGCAGGTACTGGAAGCATACCGGATGTTCGCCAATTCCAAGGGCTGGATGCGCCGGATGGAAGAGGACATTGCCCTGGGCCTTAGCGCCGAAGCGGCGGTTGAGAAAGAACAATCGCAAGCCCGCGCCCGGATGGGGCAGGTCACCGACCCCTATCTGCGTGAACGGCTGGCAGATCTGGATGACCTCAGCAACCGGCTGCTGCGTATCCTGACCGGGCAGGGGGGCACCAACGGGGCCGACCTGCCACCCGATCCGATCCTGGTTGCCCGAAATATCGGGCCTGGGGATCTGCTGGAATATGGTCGCTCGTTGAAAGGGATCGTTCTTGAGGAAGGCTCGGTCGGTAGCCACGCCACGATTGTGGCCCGTGCCCTGGCAATTCCACTGGTGGTTCACGTTGGGCACATCACCACAGAGGCATTGAACGGAGATCATATTCTGGTCGATGGCGATCAGGGCATGGTCCAACTGCGCCCGGAAGATACGGTTGTCTCCGCGTTTCGCGATAAAATCGCCATGCAGGCCAAAGCGCAGGAACGCTATGCCTCGATCCGCGATACTCCGACAGTGACGCGCGATGGTGAGCGGATCAATTTGGTTATGAACGCGGGCCTGATGGCTGATCTGCCGTCGCTGGGCAATTCGGGGGCCGAGGGTGTGGGCCTGTTCCGCACCGAGCTTCAGTTCCTGATCCGCAACCAGATGCCCAAGCGGTCCGAGCTTGTGACACAATACCAGCGCGTAATGGATGCTGCTGGTGACATGCGCGTGGTTTTCCGCACACTGGATATCGGGTCGGATAAAGTTCTGCCCTATATGAAGCACGTCGAAGAGCCGAACCCAGCTTTGGGCTGGCGCGCTATTCGCGTTGGTCTGGACAAACGCGGCGTGATGCGGATGCAGTTGCAGGCGTTGATGCGTGCAGCCAATGGGCGGCCTTTGACAATCATGTTCCCGTTTGTGGCGCAGGCCGAAGAATACCGTGAGGCACGTTGGGAAGTGAACAAGACCATCGAACGCGAAAAGCGTCTTGGTCATGTGCTGCCAGAATCGATCGAAGTTGGCGCAATGCTGGAAACGCCATCTCTCGCCTTTGCCCCGCAGAAGTTCTTTGACGAGGTGGATTTCGTCTCGATCGGGGGCAACGACCTGAAACAGTTCTTTTTTGCCGCTGACCGCGAAAACGAGCTGGTGCGCCGACGTTATGACACGCTGAACGTCAGCTTCCTGACCTTCATCGAACGGATTGTCGAGCGCTGCAATATCTCGAACACGCCGTTGTCTTTCTGTGGCGAGGATGCCGGGCGACCGGTTGAGGCACTGTGTCTGGCAGCCATGGGTATTCGGACCTTGTCAATGCGCCCGGCGTCGATTGGCCCGGTCAAAAGCGTGTTGTTGCGTGCCGACCTGCAGTCACTGCGTAAGATCATTGCCGACGCCCGTCATCGCGGAGACCAATCGGTTCGATCCTCGGTAATGGAGTGGTTGCGGAATCAGGGTTGATTTTCCAGTTGTGCTTCCCTATTCAGTGCCTGAATGTTAGCGGTAACAATGCTTGCATCACAAGGACCAGTGATAACTGCGCCTAAGTGATGCCAGCAGATTTGAAGGAGCCCATAGATGGTTTCACGCGTAATCCCGGTAGACCCGTTCGATCTGGTGCTATTCGGCGCGACCGGTGATCTGGCGCAGCGCAAGATCTTACCCGGGCTCTATCATCGGTTCGAAGTCGGTCAGATGCCCGAAGACGCAAAGATTATCGGCACAGCGCGGTCCGACATGGACAGCGACGGGTTCCGGGACCAAATACACGCCTCGATGAGAGAATTTGCGCCTGCATTCAAAAAGGACGTTCTGGATCAGTTTCTAAGCCATGTTGAATATGTTCCCGTTGACGCAATGGGAGATTCTGGCTGGAAAGATCTTGCCAACACCTTGCGTCCTGACGTGGTACGCGCCTTCTACCTGTCAGTTGGTCCCAGCCTTTTCTCGGGCATCGCAAAACGGCTGAGCGATCATGGTTTGGCGACCCCTGACAGCCGTATCGTGGTCGAAAAACCCTTTGGCCACGACCTCGCGTCAGCCCGGGCGCTGAACTCCGGGCTGCGAGCCTGCTTTGAAGAGCACCAGATATATCGGATCGACCACTATTTGGGAAAGGAAACGGTGCAGAACCTGATGGCGCTGCGCTTTGCAAATTCCCTGTTCGAACCTCTCTGGAACGCGACACATGTCGATCACGTTCAAATTACCGTGGCCGAGACTGTTGGCGTCGAAGGGCGCGGGGCCTATTACGATCAGTCCGGTGCGATGCGGGATATGGTGCAGAACCACCTTGTTCAGCTTCTGTGTCTGACTGCGATGGAACCTCCGTCCAAATTTTCGCCCAACGCCGTGCGGGACGAGAAGGTCAAGGTGATCGAGGCGCTGGAGCCTGTTGCGCCGTCTGACATCGCACGCGGCCAATATCGTTCGAGCAAAGGTGGCGACGGTTATTTGGATCATGTTGGCAACCCCGCGAGCCGCACAGAAAGTTACATCGCTCTTAAGGCTCATATCGGCAACTGGCGCTGGGCCAGTGTGCCGTTCTATTTGCGAACTGGAAAACGCCTGCGGGCTCGCGAATCCGAAATCGCGGTGTTTTTCCGGGATCCGCCGCATACGATCTTCCCCAATGTCGGCGCGCTGCACGGCAACGTGCTGGTGATCCGCCTGCAACCGGACGAAGGTATTACCCTGCGAACAACGATTAAAGAACCGGGGCAGGGCGGGTTCCGCCTGTCAGATGTTGCACTGGACATGAGTTTTGCCGAGGCGCTTGGGGATGAGGCGCAATCGCCGGACGCCTATGAACGACTGATCATGGATGTCATTCGTGGCGACCAAACCCTGTTTATGCGCGGCGACGAAGCCGAAGCCGCCTGGGCCTGGGTTGATCCCATTATTCACAGTTGGGAAGAGCGTGGAGATCGCCCCGCGAAATATGATCAGGGCAGTTCCGGCCCAGAAGAAGCGCTGATGCTGATGCATCGCGATGGGCGCCGCTGGCGTCAGATCGGAGGGTAATCATGGTTAATACAGTCATCACCGACGTCACTCAACGCATCATCGACCGCAGCGCCGGACTGCGCGGCCCGCATATTGAGCGTATGGAACATGCCCGATCCAAGGGACCGGCGCGCGCGCATTTGTCTTGCAGCGGTCAAGCCCATGCCTATGCCGGTGCGGGTGAGGATCAGCAAGCGATGGCCACTGATACGGCCGGTAATCTGGGCATCGTCACCGCCTATAACGACATGCTTTCCGCCCACCAGCCGTTCGAGCGTTATCCCGGCCTGATCCGCGATGCGATCCGAGCCGCAGGTGGCACTGCACAAGTTGCGGGTGGCGTGCCAGCCATGTGTGACGGCGTCACCCAAGGCGAGGCGGGGATGGAGTTGTCTCTGTTTTCCCGCGACGTGATTGCCCTGGCGACCGGAGTGGCACTGAGCCACAACACCTACGATGCGGCCGTTTTCCTGGGCGTCTGTGACAAGATCGTTCCCGGTTTGATCATCGGCGCACAGGCGTTCGGCCACCTGCCCGCTGTGTTCCTGCCAGCCGGACCGATGACCAGCGGTTTGCCCAACGATGAAAAAGCAAAGATTCGCCAGAAATTTGCCGCAGGAGAGATCGGCCGTGACGAGCTTATGGCCGCTGAAATGGCCGCGTATCATGGACCGGGCACTTGTACTTTTTATGGCACCGCGAACACCAATCAGATGCTGATGGAATTCATGGGCCTGCACCTGCCGGGCTCCAGCTTTGTGAATCCCAACACGCCTCTGCGGGACGCACTGACCGAAGAAGGCGCGCGCCGCGCCCTGTCGCTGAGTGCGCTGGGCAACCACTATACACCAGTCTATCAGGTTTTGGATGAGCGGGCGTTTGTGAACGGCATCGTGGGTCTGATGGCCACGGGTGGGTCGACCAACCTGCTGATCCATCTGATCGCAATGGCGCGCGCAGGTGGTATCGTGTTGGATTGGCAGGATTTTTCTGACATTTCCGCCGTGGTGCCTTTGGTTGCACGGGTTTATCCGAACGGTCTGGCAGATGTGAACCACTTCCACGCAGCGGGTGGTCTTGGGTACTGCATTGGAACGCTACTGGAAGACGGGCTGCTGCACCCCGACACTCTAACCGTCGCGGGGCAGGGGCTGCAGAATTATACCAAAGAACCGAAGCTGAAGAACGGTGAGCTGGTTTGGGAAGACGGAGCTGGCCACAGCCTGAACGAAAAAATCGTCCGCCCGGCGAAAGACCCGTTCCAACCCACTGGTGGGTTGTCGCGCCTGACTGGCAATTTGGGCACCGGCGTGATGAAGGTTTCGGCCGTCGCCCCGGAACATCAGGTTGTCGAAGCACCTGTACGCATGTTCCATGATCAGGATGAGGCGAAAGCCGCGTTCAAGGCTGGAGAGTTCACAGGCGACGTCATCGTTGTTGTCCGGTTCCAGGGACCCAAAGCAAATGGCATGCCCGAGCTACACTCGCTGACGCCGATCCTGTCGATCTTGCAGGGCCGTGGGCAAAAGGTGGCGCTTGTAACCGATGGTCGTATGTCCGGCGCGTCCGGAAAAGTCCCTGCGGCGATCCATGTCTGCCCCGAGGCGCTCGATGGTGGGCCGATCGCTTACCTGAAGGATGGCGACATCTTGCGCGTCGATGCGGTGAAGGGTGAGTTGGAGATTGTCACCCCCGGGGTTCTGGACCGTGCGCCTGCCACTGCTGATCTGTCGGCCAACCAACACGGCGTGGGGCGTGACCTGTTCGCTACCTTCCGCCAAAATGTCGGATCAGCAGACACCGGCGCCAGTATTTTCGGAGTTTGACCCATGTCCAAAACCCAACGCACGCGTGAAATCTGCGCACTTGCGCCCATTGTTCCTGTCCTTGTCGTCGATGATGCGGCTCAGGCGCGACCATTGGCAGAGGCGCTTGTCGCAGGTGGCCTCCCCGCGCTTGAGGTTACTCTGCGTACACCCGCCGCGCTGGACGCGATCCGCGCGATGGCGGATGTGCCGGGCGGCGTCGTCGGCGCAGGAACTTTGGTGACGCCCGAAGATGTGCGCGCCGCGAAAGAGGCAGGCGCGCAATTCGGGGTCTCGCCCGGTGCCACCGACATTCTGATCGCGGCTTGCGAGGCCGAAGGCCTGCCCTTGTTGCCCGGCGCCGCCACAGCCAGTGAGGCGATGTGTCTGTTGGAAAAGGGCTATGACATGCTCAAGTTCTTCCCGGCCGAAGCATCGGGTGGTGCACCGGCGTTGAAGGCGATCGGCGCACCGTTGCCGCAAATCAAGTTTTGCCCGACCGGTGGTGTGTCCCCCGAAAATGCAAAGGATTACCTGTCCTTGTCCAATGTGGTCTGCGCGGGCGGAAGCTGGGTTGCGCCGAAAAAGATGGTCATTGATGGGGATTGGGCCGGTATCGAAAACCTTGCGCGCGCGGCCTCCAAGCTGATGGATTGACGCCGCTTAAAGCTGCGCTAGGGTGGGCGTCAATTCATACAGGTTGATCCCATGATAGACCCCATTTCCCTGGCGCAAGGGCGCGAGTATCTGGCGATTCCAGGACCTTCGGTCATCCCGGATGCGGTGTTGCAAGCCATGCACCGCCCGTCACCGAATATCTACGAGGGCGAGCTGATCGAGATGATGCCGTCGCTGACCCGCGATCTGTGCCGCGTGGCGCGGACCGAGCATAGCGTTGCAATCTATATCTCTAACGGCCACGGAACGTGGGAAGCCGCGCTGTCCAACGTCATCGCACCCGGTGAAACGGTTCTAGCCCCCGCATCTGGCCGATTTACCCATGGCTGGGCCGAGATGGCCGAGGGTATCGGCGCCAAGGTTCAATTGATCGACTTCGGCTCGTCCACAGCATGGGACTTCGACCGTATTGCCGAGGCGTTGCGTGGCGACAAGGCCCACAAGATCAAGGCGGTGTTGGCCGTTCATGTGGACACCTCAAGTTCAATCCGGAACGACATTCCAGCCCTGCGCGCTTTGCTGGACGATCTGGGCCACCCGGCGCTTTTGATGGCGGATTGCATTGCCTCGATGGGGTGTGACCGGTTCGAAATGGATACCTGGGGCGTCGACGTCACAGTTACGGCCTGTCAGAAGGGGCTGATGACACCCGCTGGCACCGGCTTTGTCTTCTTCAATGACAAAGCACAGGCCAAGCGTGCCGCTATGCCGCGTGTATCGCAATACTGGGACTGGCAGCCACGATCCAACCCCGAGCTGTTCTATCAGTATTTTAATGGCACCGCGCCAACCCATCACCTCTACGGTTTGCGCGCGGCCTTAAACATGATCCATGCCGAGGGGATGGAACAGGTTTGGGCGCGTCACGAACGCCTTGCCACGGCGATCTGGGAAGCGTGTGAAATTTGGGCGCAAGGTGGCGCGCTGCATCTGAATTCCGCTGATCGTCTACATCGCAGCCACGCTGTCACCGCCTTGCGACTGACCGAGGAGCGCGGCACGCCATTGCGCAAGTTCACTGAAAACCAACTGGGGTTGACCCTTGGTATTGGTCTGGGGATGGACGACTGGGACGGATGCTTCCGTCTTGGCCATATGGGTCACGTCAACGGCCAGATGGTTATGGCTACGTTGGGCGGTGTGGAAACAGCCATGGCCGCACTAGATATCCCTCGCGGCAAAGGCGCATTAGAAGCTGCAGCTGCGGTGCTTGCGTCGAAGACCTAACGCCGCGCCTCGGCAAGCGCTTTTGGCAATGCTGTGGCAAAAGCATCCAGATCGGCTGCCTCGCCACAGCTGACGCGGATGCAGCGATTTTGCGGGGCGGCAAAGGGCATACGCACGAAAATGCCCTGCGCAACCAGCGAGTCCAGAACCGCCTTGGCAAAGGCTCCATCCTTCCCGCAATCAATGGCAACGAAGTTGGTGGCCGAGGGCAAGGGCGCTAAACCATTTTCTCGTGCAATATGGCCAATCCGGTCACGCGCTTCGGTAATCTTGGTCTGAACATGATTGAGCCACTCTGCATCCTTCAGTGCGGCCAGCGCACCGGCCTGCGCGGCTCGGTTCATTCCGAAATGGTTGCGCACCTTGTTGAAGGCTAAAATCAGGCCGGGTGCGCCGATGGCATAGCCAACCCGCGCGCCCGCCATGCCGTACACCTTGGAAAAAGTTCGCATCCGGATCACCCGCGGATCGTCTGCTGCCACAGGGGCGGCGGTGCCTTCAGGCGCACATTCCACATAGGCCTCGTCCAATACAAGCAAACACCCGTTGGGCAGATCGTCTAGCGCCGCCACGATATCCGCTCCGGAATGCCAGCTACCCATCGGGTTGTCAGGATTGGCCAGATACACCAGCTTGGCATCCACTTCACGTGCCTTGGCAAACAGCGCCGCCGGGTCCTCGTGGTCGTCGCGATATGGCACCTTGTGGAGTGTCCCCCCGAACCCTGCCACATGGTAGTTGAAGGTCGGGTATGCCCCATCTGAGGTGACAACCGCGTCCCCGGATCCGACCAGTAGCCGCACTAGGTAGCCCAACAGCCCGTCAATGCCTTCGCCAACCACGATGTTTTCCGACCCGACCCCATGGTGATCCGCCAATGCGGCACGCAGATCGTGGTTTTCCGGATCGCCATACATCCAGATCCCCGTTTCTGTCATTGCCGCTATGGCGCGCGGAGAGGGCCCAAACACGCTTTCATTTGCGCCCAGCCGCGCCACAAATGGCGCGCCACGCTGGCGTTCCTGCGTTTCGGGGCCAACAAACGGCACAGTTGCAGGCAGGGATTGGGCAAGCGGGGTATAGCGTGGCTCTGTCATGGGGGCAGATAAACGTAAGGTCATACGACAGGCAAGCTTGCGTTGCAGGATGCTGCTCCGCATTGTTCGCGTAACGATTAAAGGGAGGAGCGCGCATGCGCATTGTTTTGGGCTTGTTGATTGTCGGCCTCGCCTATCTGGTTTTCTGGCCGGTCCCGGTTCAACCGGTGGCATGGACCCCACCCGAAGCACCGGGTTTCACTGGTGACTTTGCGGAGAACAATGCGTTGGACCAGCTGGAGCTGATCTCGTTGCCTGACGGTGAGAAAGGCCCCGAAGACATTGCCATCATGCCCGACGGGTCCGTCTACACGACCAGCCTGTCCGGGGCTCTATACCAGATAGACGGCGAGGTCCCGGTGAAAGTTGACGACCTCGGTGGTCGGCCCTTGGGCCTGACGGTCGGTCCGGATGGGGTGCTTTACATCGCCGACAGCTTCCGCGGCATCATGCGATGGACCGGCCCCGGAACGCTGCAGCCAGTCGTGTCCGAGATAGACGGCGCGCCAGTGATCTATGCCAATCAATTGGACGTGGCGCAGGACGGGGCGATCTATTTCTCAAACTCGTCTGATCGGTTCGATCCAGAAACGATGGGTGGAACCAAACCGACCTCGGTTCTGACCATCTGGGAGCAATCGGACACAGGTTACGTTGCCCGCCACGCGCCCGATGGCACGACCGAGAAACTGGCCGAAGGCTTTGTCTATACGAACGGCGTCGCATTGTCGCCGAGTGAGGATTTTCTGCTGATCGCCGAAACCGGGCGCGCCAGAGTGCACAAACTTTGGCTGACAGGCCCGAAGGTCGGGCAGCAAGAGGTCCTGATGGACAATCTCCCAGGCTATCCCGACAACATCGAGGCACAGGGCGATGGTACGTATTGGATGGCATTTGCCAGCCCGCGCGTGCCGAGCGAGGCACTGATGCCATACCCGTTCTTGCGCAAGGTGATCTGGCGACTGGGGCCGACGGTGCGGCCTGCGCCGATCCATCGCGGGATGATGGTGCAGTTTGACGGCGACGGGAACATCCTGCAGACCTTGCAAGACCCCGGGGGTCGGCTGGGCATCACCACGGGTGGCAAGTTGGCCGGGGGACATTTCTACGTCATGACATTGGATTCGCCCTGGTTCGGGCGCATGCCTGCGTCAAATCTGCCCTAACGTTGAGGTGGAACTGCCTGATCCATCGGGGCATTGTACCCCTAACCGGAATTGAGAGGCCTGAGATGTCACGAGTATCCGTCGAATACAAAAATCACATCGCGCACGTAACTCTGACGCGCGGCGACAAGATGAATGCGCTGGATGATGCGATGATAAAGGCCATCATTTCTGCGGGGCAGGAGGTCGCTGCCTCGGATGCCCGTGCGGTGGTGCTATCGGGTGAAGGCAAAAGCTTTTGCGCGGGTCTGGACATGGCCAGCTTTGCGAGCATGGCGCAAACGGACCCGACCGAATGGTTGATGACCCGCAGCCACAAGGACGCCAATGAAGTGCAGGAAGTTGCCTTGGTTTGGCAACGCGTGCCCGTTCCCGTCATTTGTGCCATTCAGGGTGTTGCTTATGGCGGCGGTTTGCAACTTGCGCTGGGCGCTGACATCCGGATAGCACATCCCGAGGCT
Source organism: Ruegeria sp. CDSB029 (assembly GCF_059611125.1). Taxonomy (NCBI): domain Bacteria; kingdom Pseudomonadati; phylum Pseudomonadota; class Alphaproteobacteria; order Rhodobacterales; family Roseobacteraceae; genus Ruegeria; species Ruegeria sp. CDSB029. The sequence goes on along the minus strand of NZ_JBXWOX010000015.1, from coordinate 60,096 downwards.
AAATTCGCCGTGATGGAGATGAAGTGGGGTCTGATCCCCGACATGGGCGGGATGGTTCTGCTGCCCAAGCTGGTCCGGTCGGATGTTTTACGCCTGTTGACCTATTCGGCCCGCCCCATCGGTGCCGCGCAGGCGGCGGACTGGGGGCTGGTTACCAAACTGTCGGATGACCCACTGACCGAGGCATTGGCCTTGGCCGAAGACATCGCTGGTCAAAGCCCTTCGGCCATCCGCGCGGCCAAGCGCCTGATAGAGGTTGCGGAAGCCAAGCCTCGCACAGAGGTGCTGCTGGAGGAGTCATCAGAGCAGGCGGAGCTGATCGGCAAACCGGATCAGATGGAGGTCATTGCGGCGAATTTGCAAGGTCGCAAGCCAGAGTTCAAATGATCTCGGCGCCTGTCACACGATTGATCCTGTACACCAAGGATATCGACAAGATGGTGCATTTCTATGAGACGCATTTTGGTTATGCTGCCCGCCAACTCGAAGGGGACCGGATTGTAGAGCTTGTGCCGGACGAAAACGGCTTGCGCTTGTTGTTGCATCCGGCCAGCAAGGCCGCCCGGCAGGGGCAAGCAGCGGTCAAAATTGTTTTTGATGTCGTGGACGTTGCTGGGTTTTGCAGACAAGCCGCGCAGCACGGGCTGAAATTTGGTTCGATCCACACGGCGGACGGCTACAGTTTCGCGAATGCCAAGGATCCGTCGGGAAACTCGATTTCCGTGTCAAGCAGGGCATTTACGCCCGGCAATTAACGCATAAAAGCCCGTCGTGCATCGCGGGCCATATTGTATCTCATCTCAAGCTCGGCGATCTTAGCCATAGTCACCTTACGCTCGTCAGCGTCGGACTGCGACGCATAGGTTTTGCGCGCGGCATCCAACTCTTTCTTGATGCTGAACTCTTCGGGAAGAACGCCTGCTTGCGCCATGATCCGATGACCGGCGGCGACGGCCGGATCGGTCTGTGCCTCGGACGAACGGTCAGGCAGCGGCTGGCCTTCGCCCTCCAGCCCCTCTAACTGACCTTCGGCTCGCGCCTTTTTGATCTGGCGTTCGACCAGTTTTCCGAGCGATCCAAACATAGGTTCATACTACTCGACCAGCACAGCGGGGGAAAGCTGTCATCTGGATCGGTTGGTAACCAGATAGGCGATACCACCTGCGGCCAAACCCCAGACTGCAGCGCCCAGGCCGAAGACGGTGATTCCTGATGCGGTTATGGCGAATGTCAGAATCGCCGCTTCGCGTTCGGCGGGAACTTCTAATGCAGCAAAGGTCGCATTTGCCATCACACCAATCAGGGCAATGCCGGTCAGAGTGCCCATGAGCAATGGGTCGGCGTGGGCCGCGAACCCGGTGATCGCCACGGCAAAGACGCCAAAGACGCAGTAAAATAGGCCTGCCATAACCGCTGACCAGTAACGCTGGTTCGGGTCCGGGTAGCTGTCTTCGTTTGAACACATCGCAGCGGTAATCGCGGCAAGGCACGTGGCCGGAGCGCCAAAGGGGGCAGACAGAATACTGGCTCCTCCGACGGCTGAGAACAACTTGCCAGCAATTGGCGCATACCCAAAGCTGCGCATGACGGCGATGCCGGGTATGTTTTGCGTAGCCATGGTGACGATGAACAGCGGGATGCTGATCCCGATCGCCGATGCGACCGAGAATGTTGGAATGGTCCAGACAGGGGCGGCGACCAGATGTTCGGGCTGGACCGAACCGTCAACGGCGTTCAATACAACGACGATTGCCGCGGTAACCACTGCGGCAGGAACTGCGATCAACCGATTGATCCGCCCGGCGATAAACCACGTCAGAATGACCGGCAGCGCTTGCCAGGGCAGCTCAACTGCCGCCTTGAAGGGAATGATGCACAAGGGCAGCAAAACCCCGCCCAGCATGGCCTGCGCAAGTGTTGTCGGGATAGCGGCCGCAAGCCGTCCAAGTGGACGCCACATTCCGGCAACAACCGTCAGGGCTCCGGCGCAAAGAAATGCACCAACCGAATCAGAAAATCCGACCAATGGGGTCGCCGAAACCGCCAGAAGGGCGGCACCGGGTGTTGACCATGCCACGCTGATCGGCTGCCGGTACCAAAGGCTGACCACGATCGCCGTCACACCCATTGCAACTGCTGCCATCATCAAACCGGATGCAGCCTCAGCTTCTGAAGCACCCATTGAAACAAGGCCCTGCAGCACAATCGGGAAAGAGCTGAAAAACCCTACGACCGCCACCACAAGCCCGGTCGAAATTGTCTGCACAGGAGGGAAAGGGCGCGCCATGAAGTCCTCGGAGCTGTCTGCAGAACTTGCTAACAATTGGAAGCGGATGAAAACAAGTTGAAATGCGTCACCGCATAACAAAAACCCGCCGAGCAAACGGCGGGTTTGGGGAATTCGAGAACCTACAAAAAGAGGAAAATCAGGCGATCTCGGCCAGACGGGCCAGCGCCTCGTCCAGTTTCGCCTCTTCCTCTTCGCGGGCGGCAAGGTTGGCTTTGGCTTCCGCGACAACCTCTTCCGGGGCCGAGGCCACGAATTTCGGGTTGTTCAGACGCCCGCGCAGACCGCCCAGTTCCTTGGCCAGTTTGCCCTTGGCTTTCTCCAGCCGTTCCTTTTCCGCGCCAATGTCGATGATATCCGCCAATGGTAGGCCGAAAGATGCGCCGGGGGCGGCAATCGAGATCGTACCTTTAGGCAGCTCATCCGCTTTGGTCAGGCTGTCGATCCGCGCCAGACGTTTAATCAGCGCCTCGTTGCGGTCCCACGCGGCTTGGCCATTGGCGTCGATCTCGGTCACCAGCATCGGCACATAGAGGCCGGCTGGAACCCGCATCTGTGCACGGGCCGAGCGGGTGTTTTCGATCACCGAGATCACCCAGTTCATCTCGCGATCCGCATCCGCGTCGATCAGGTCGACCGCAGAATAGGTTGGCCAATCGGCGTGGACAGCCATTTTGGCGCGGTCGCCGGTCAAGCCCCACAGCTCTTCGGTGATGAACGGCATGATCGGGTGCAGCAGGACCATGCATTGGTCCAGAACCCAACGCATCGTGGCGCGGGTTTCGGCCTGAGCCTCGGCATCGTCCCCTTGCAGCAGTGGCTTGGACAGCTCCACGTACCAGTCGCAAACCTTACCCCAGACAAAGGCATAAAGCCCGTTGGCCGCGTCGTTGAAGCGATAGCTTTCCAGCGCCGCGTCGACCTCTTCCCGCACACGTGCGGTTTCGCCGATGATCCAGCGGTTCACCGCAGCTTTGGGCTTCAGGTCAGCCACGTTCAGTTGAGGAACGGCGTCGGTGAAGACCTCGTTCATCTCGGCAAAGCGGACAGCATTCCACAGCTTGGTGCCAAAATTGCGATAGCCGGTGATGCGTTCACGGGACAGCTTCAGCACACCGCCAATTGCTGCCATCGAGGCGTTGGTGAACCGTAGCGCGTCGGCGCCGAATTCGTCCACGATCTCAAGCGGGTCGATGACGTTGCCGGTGGTCTTGGACATCTTCTTGCCCTTCTCGTCGCGAACGAGCTGGTGCAGGTAGACGGTATGGAACGGTATCTCGTTTACCACGGCCAGGTGCATCATCATCATCCGGGCGACCCAGAAGAACAGGATATCTGCGCCGGTGATGAGCACATCAGTCGGGAAATAGCGCTCCATCTCTTCGGTCTGTTCGGGCCATCCCAGCGTGCCGATCGGCCAGAGGCCGGAGGAGAACCAGGTGTCGAGGACGTCGGGGTCGCGCCAGACCGGATAGATCAGATTGGTTGGGTCTTGTTCGACCGCATACTGAGCGAGACTTTCAGCAAACCGATGGATCGCCTCGTGTTTGTCTGAAACTTCAACAACAGATGCGTGGCTCAGCGGGCTGGGAATGTTGGCGTTGTCGTCCAGGAATTTCTCGGTGACTGCATCCAAGCTGGTTGCGCATTCCATGACATTGCCACGGTGCAGCATGCCACCTTCATTCAGCAACCGGCCCAGTTCAACCAGATCCAGGTCACCATCATCTTCGTCATCGATGAAGTCTTCTGCGGACAGGTCGAGACCATACCAAACCGGTATCTGGTGCCCCCACCACAACTGGCGCGAGATGCACCAGGGCTCGATGTTTTCCAGCCAGTGGTAATAGGTCTTCTCGCCCGACTCAGGGATGATCTTGACCGTGCCGTCCTTAACCGCATCCAGCGCGGGGCCGACGATCTTTTCGGCATCCACGAACCACTGATCGGTGAACATTGGCTCGATCACAACTTTCGAGCGGTCGCCGAAGGGCTGCATAATCGGCTTGCTCTCGACCAGCGGCACCAGTGCAGACGGGTCGTCATCTTCGCCCAGCTTGGTGCCCAGAACCGGGTCATCCGCACGGGTCATCACAGCCAGACCGTCGGCGTTGATCTCTTCGACCACTTTCGCGCGCGCCTCGAACCGGTCGAGACCCCGCAGATGGTCGGGAACGAGGTTAATCGCGTCGATCTCGTTCTCGGTGAACGCGCGACCACGTGCGTATTCCTGCGCCTTGTCCGCCTCTTCGGCGTAAGGCGCGCCATCTGCCCGCATCGCACCTTTGGTGTCCATCAGGCGGTACATCGGAATGCCGCCGCGCTTGGCGACCATGTTGTCGTTAAAGTCATGCGCGCCAGTGATCTTCACCGCGCCCGAGCCGAAATCGGGATCGGGGTAGTCATCGGTGATGATCGGAATCTGGCGGCGATGCTCTTTCGGACCAACCGGGATTTCGCAGAGTTTCCCAACGATTGGCGCATACCGTTCATCCGACGGATGAACGGCCACCGCGCCGTCGCCCAGCATGGTTTCAGGGCGGGTCGTGGCGATCGAGATGTAATCGCGCTCCTCTTCGAGGATGACGTTCCCATCCTCGTCCTTTTCGACGTAGGTATAGGTCTCACCACCAGCCAGAGGGTACTTGAAGTGCCACATATGACCGGGCGTCTCAATATTCTCGACCTCAAGGTCCGAGATCGCGGTCTCAAAATGCGGATCCCAGTTGACCAGCCGCTTGCCGCGATAGATCAGGCCCTTTTCGTACATATCGACGAAGACCTTGATGACGGCATCGTGGAAGTTGGCCGAGTTCTCGTGCCCGGTCCGCGGATCACGCGGTGCGCCCGCCATGGTAAAGGCGTTGCGCGACCAATCGCAGGACGACCCTAGTCGTTTCAACTGCTCAATGATCGTGCCGCCGTATTCGCCCTTCCATTCCCAAACCTTGTCAAGAAACGCCTCACGTCCCAGCTCGTTTCGGCTGGGCTGTTGGGTGGCGGCCAGCATCTTTTCCACCTGCATCTGGGTGGCGATACCGGCATGGTCCTGACCAGGTTGCCACAGCGTGTCGAAGCCGCGCATCCGGTGCCAGCGGGTCAGGATGTCCTGCAGCGTGTTGTTGAAGGCGTGGCCCACGTGCAATGCGCCCGTCACGTTGGGCGGCGGGATCATGATGGTAAAGCTTTCGTCGCGCGATCTGTTCGCGCCTGCCTTGAAGGCTCCGGCCTGTTCCCAGGCCTCATAAATGCGGGCCTCGGCCTCGGCCGCGTTGAATGTCTTTTCCATCGCCATAGGATGCGTCCTGCGTCAACAAATTCGGGTCAGCGCCTGCAATAGCGAATGCGTAAGGGAAGGGGAAGGGTTGTATGTTATTCAGCCCGGGCAAAGCGCGCGCGAAAGTAGACCTGAACACGCTGGTAGGCCGGTTCATGGAAATCCAGCGTCAGCAATGAGTGGTCGTTGCCGTCAAATTCCACCGTCTCAAGATGATCACCGAAAGCATCCTTCCGGGCGCCTATATGCCTTTCTTAGGCAAGTTTGTCATCGGCGTAGCGCATGACGAGGCCGTGGTCCTTCCGTGCCATGCCCGCGCGGGCGTCGCCACCGACATACACGTCGTGGGTGGCTTCGCTGCCTCTAGTCAGCAGGGCGGTGAACGGAAATACGCTGTCATGTGCCTATGTCATGACCTGTAGGTTAACCAAAAAATGACTGGCAAGACGCGGGGAAGCTGTCTGTTCGACTGGACATCGCCTTGGGCTGGGCTACGGTCGCCATCGCAGGAGGATCATCGCATGGAAAAGTTCGGCAAAAGCCAGCCCGTCAAACGGACAGAAGATCAGCGGTTTCTGACCGGGCAAGGACGATACATGGACGATGATGTACCCGAAGATGCTCTGTTCGCAGCTTTTTTTCGCAGCCCGGTTGCCCATGGTCGGATCACGGCGCTGGATCTGGATGCCGCGCGTGAGGCGGAAGGGGTGCGCCTTGTCATGACGCTGGATGATCTCACGGCGGCGGGGATCGACACTGTGATGAATGCAGCAACTGTGCAGAACCGCGATGGCTCTCAGACCCTTGCGCCTGACAGGCATATGCTGGCCCAAGACCGCGTCCGATTTGTCGGCGAACCTGTGGCTGTCGTGATCGCAGACACGCTATTGCAGGCGCGAGATGCGGTTGAGATGATCTGGATGGACACGGATGATCTGCCGGCAAAACTGGATGTCGTAGCCGGTGGCGAACCACTGCATGATCAGGTCGCCGACAATCGTGCTTTTGATTGGGGGTTGGGCGATGAAGCAGCAACCGATGCCGCCTTTCAGGCTGCCGCGCATACCGTTTCGCTGGATGTGGCCGACAACCGCGTGATCATCACCTCAATCGAGCCACGGGGATGTCAGGCCAATTGGGTCGATGGACGTTTGCACTTTGCCTATGGTGGGCAAGGCGTCTGGGCGATGCGGGGGCAGTTGGCGCAAAAGCTAAAACTGAAACCCGAGGCGATCCGTGTTACCACCCCCGATGTGGGCGGCGGGTTCGGCATGAAAGTCATGCCATACCCTGAGTATTTTTGCGTCTCAGTCGCTGCGATGAAACTCGGGCAGCCTGTTCATTGGATGTCTGACCGATCCGAGGCGATGCTGTCGGATCATCACGGTCGCGACCTAACCTCTTTGGCTGAGCTCGCCTTTGACGAGGACCTGAAAATCACGGCCTACCGGGTGCACAGCAAGGTAAATCTGGGTGCGTATAGCAGTCATTTCGGGCAAGCGATCCAGACCAATCTTTTCAGCAAGGTGTTGATGGGTGTTTATGACGTTCAAACGACGTATCTGCGGGTTGAGGGGTTCTATACCAACACCACGCAAGTCGACGCCTATCGGGGGGCAGGGCGGCCCGAGGCGATCTATGTTCTGGAACGTGCAATGGATCGCGCCGCGCGCCATCTGGGCGTCGATCCTTGTGAGTTGCGCCGCAGGAATTTCATCCCGCCGGAAAACTTCCCCTACAAAACCGCGACCGGCGAAATCTATGACGTGGGTGATTTCGATATGGTCCTGTCCCGTGCATATGCCCAGACCCAAGGGTTCGCGACGCGAAAAACTGCAGATGCGGAACGTGGCCTGATCCGGGGGCGCGGCTTGTGTTACTATATCGAAAGCATTTTGGGTGACCCTTCGGAAAACGCGAAAGTCGAGTTCTGCGAGGATGGCACGGTGAACCTTTATGTCGGCACCCAATCGAACGGGCAGGGGCATGAGACGGTTTACGCGCAATTCCTGTCAGACCAGACCGGAGTTCCGATGGACCAGATCAATGTGGTCCAGGGTGACAGCGATCAGTTGCCACATGGTGGCGGGACTGGCGGGTCACGTTCAGTCACGGTGCAAAGTACCGCCACGCTGGCGACCATCGACGTCATGATCGCCGCATTCACGCCGTATCTGGCGGATAAGATGGGGGTGGAGGAAAGTGATGTGCGTTTCGACCACGAAACCTTCCGCGCACCAGGGTCAAACCTGACGCCCACGATGAGCGAAGCCGCGGATATGGCCCGCGCCGATGGGCGCGCCGACCTGCTGAGCCATGAGGCCAGCGCCAATCTGGATGCGCGCAGCTATCCCAATGGCGCACATGTTGCCGAAGTCGTAATCGATTCTTACACCGGTGAAACCTGGGTCGACCAATATACGATCGTTGATGATTTCGGTAATCTTATCAATCCGATGTTGGCCGAAGGACAGGTGCATGGCGGGGTGGTGCAGGGCATCGGTCAGGCGTTGACGGAACGTGTTGTGCATGATGCGCAGGGGCAACTGCTCACGGCTTCGTTGATGGATTACGCCTTGCCCCGCGCGGCCGAGATACCCATGATTAAGTTTACCTCGGCGCCGGTTCCGTCAACTTCCAACCCGATGGGGATGAAAGGATGCGGAGAGGCCGGCACCGTCGGCGCGCTGGCCGCGGTGGCAAACGCGGTTCAGGATGCGCTCTGGGATTACGGGGTGCGGCAGGCCGATATGCCTTTCACACCTCATAAAGTATGGGAATTGCTGAACGATGGTTCTGACGCGGCTGAGTAAAAAGGTTCTGGGATGGCTCGGGCGGCCCTTACGGTCCGAGCATTCCGCCGAGGCGCTTCACCGCGAGCCCGTCAGCCACGTGATTATCTTGGACGGCACCATGTCGACGTTGGAGCCGGGCTATGAAACCCATGCGGGCCAAACCCTGCGACTATGCCGCGAAATGGGCAGCAAAGTGTCCGTCTTTTACGAATCTGGTGTGCAATGGGAAAGCTGGAAATCCTCGCTGGACGTGATGATGGGGCGCGGGATCAACCGCCAGATCCGCCGCGCATATGGCTATCTCGCCTCACGCTACAAACCCGGCGACCGTATCTATTTCATCGGCTATTCGCGCGGCGCTTACGGTGTGCGCAGCCTTGCTGGCGTGATCGATATGATCGGTCTGCTCAAGGCTGAACATGCGACCGTTCGCAACATCAAGCAGGCCTACCGCCACTATGAATGCAACGCCAGCGGGTCGGCCGCGGCCGAATTCCGGCGGCAATTCTGTCACGAAGATGTGGCGATTGAGATGGTCGGCGTCTGGGATACGGTCAAAGCGCTGGGTATGCGTCTGCCGCTGCTGTGGCGCTGGGCCGAAGAGCGTCACGCCTTTCACACCCACCAGCTTGGCCCGGCGACGCGCCACGGCTATCACGCAATGGCGCTGGACGAGACCCGCGAGGTGTTCGAGCCGGTCCTGTGGAAATGTACCCCGGAATTCAAAGGTCATGTCGAGCAGGTCTGGTTCCGCGGCACACATGGCGATGTCGGTGGCCAATTGAACGGGTTCGAAGAGGCGCGTCCGCTGAGTAACATCTCGTTGGTCTGGATGCTGGATAAGGCAGAACTTCATGGTCTGCCGCTACCCGAAGGCTGGCGTGATCAGTTCCCGACGGATACCTCTGCCCGTTCTGTTGGAACTTGGCGTGGTTGGGGCAAGATTTTTCTGCTGCGGAAGCATCGGAAGGTGGGCCGCGACCGGTCAGAGAAACTCCACGTCTCGGTCTCGCCGGATGAATTACCGGGCTGGGTTCCGATGCCGGATCTGCCGTCGCATCCGGCGCAGTAGAACTTACTTTGGAACGCAGACGTTTCTGACCGGTTCGATCAGTGCATCCGGGCGTTCTACAAGATCGAAACGCCAATGTCTTGGAGACCAATTGTAAACCCTTTGATCGTCGGGATGATCTACGATCATCAAACCGTGAAAGTACCATTCAGACGTCGATTTGTACCCGGTTTTTGTTGTGTAGAATGAGAATCCACGTAGCCCGTGCAGGGCTTCTATCGGAGAATTCTCTGAATGTTCGGCGATGCAATAGGGTGAACCGTCCGCGATCAACCGTGCTTGCAACAAGAGCATCGGAATCGTCAGCAGGGACCAGAACGCGATCAGAGTCGAGATCGATATCCCGATTTTTGCAATCCATGATGGATTTGGCTTCCCATCACGACCCGACCAAATGAGAAAACTCGATGCAATTGCGATCGTTAAGCTGATCCCATGTAATAGCTGAGTGTCCGAAGATAGGGCGAGCACACCGGATGCCAGTGTCAGCAGCAATCCAATCACAACTGACGAGATCGCCAGAAATACCGCTAGAGGACGCGGGATTGGACACAGTCCCAGCAAGGCAAGTCCGCCAATGCATATGGGTGTGGCGGGGAGGAACCAAACGAGCAGAAACAAGCCTTGAATGAACAATAGCAGGGAATTTCTGTCCGTGTTTGGTTCGAACAATTGCGGATCTCACGGCTGCATATAGGCAGTAAAGATCAGCACAGCATAGGCGAAGAATAGGGCCTTGTATCTCAACCTTGGTTGAATAGCAGAATCTCTCGGGTTAAAAATAACTGACCACGCGCCTTGCGATGGGTGGTCAGTTAAGAAATCAAGTTGTCAGTGCCACGCCGCAAATACCTGCGTTCACCACAAAGCACCTACCGCCGACGATCTCGACGCGAGCTCATTGGCTGGAACGCCACGCCAACATGCGCTTCGCAATAAGGTTTACCCGCTTCAACCGGCAGGCCGCAGAACCAGAAATCCTCGGTCGCGGGGTCGCCTACGGGCCATTTGCAGGTCTTTTCGGTCAGTTCCATCAGCGTCAGCTTCTTGGCCTTTTTCTCGACCTCGTTGACCTTGGCCAATGCCTCGGGGCTGATTTCGTTGGCCGATGGCTGCGGCGGAAGTGGCTGACCGGCCGGGATGATCTGGCGGCGGGCAGGCACGGCCGGTTTAGCATCGGCGGCCGGTGCAGGGGCCGGGCGCGCCGGTTCGGTCTTGGGCGCGGGCCTCGGCTTGGCCTCGGCCTTGGGCGCGGGTGCCGGTTTTTCCTTGGGTTCGGATTTAGCCGGCGAGGCACCGGTTGCGCGATTTGACAGACCCAGACGGTGTACCTTGCCGATCACCGCGTTGCGGGTTACGCCACCCAGTTCTTTGGCGATCTGGCTGGCCGACTGGCCCTCGCCCCACATTTTCTTCAGCAGTTCTACGCGCTCGTCAGTCCAGGACATCATTTGCCTTTCAAAAGCGGAAAGCGGCCCCGGATTCGGGCCGCCTTGGGAATTCGTCTCAGCCCCCTATTTTAATCACTGCGGGCCGAGTTACAAGCGGTTCTCGAATCAGGATGAGGGCAGGTGATGCAGATTTCCGCAGATCAGAGCGAACGGCGTTTCGGAACAGTTAACTGGATGGGGCTTTACACGTTGGCCCAGCGTGAAACTCTGCGGTTTCTAGCGGTCTGGACTCAAACCCTGTTGGCGCCGCTTGTGACGGCTGGGCTGTTCCTGCTGATCTTCAATATCGCCATCGGTCCGGGGCGTCCGGATGTGATGGGGGTGCCGTTCCTGACCTTTCTGGCGCCGGGCATCATGATGATGACCGTGATCCAGAATGCGTTCGCCAACACCTCATCCTCGATGGTGATCGCCAAAGTGCAGGGAAACATCGTCGATACGTTGATGCCACCTTTGTCCCCGCTTGAGATACTGCTGGGCTATCTGGCAGGTGGGGTCGCGCGTGGTGTTCTGATCGCATGTGTGGTTGCGGTTGCACTTGCGCTGGTTTTGGGAATTTACCCGCAGAATCTGTTGTTTGCCCTGATCTTCGTAGTGCTGGGCGGCGCTTTCATGGGGGCATTGGGACTGTTCGCCGGGATTTTTGCCAACAAGTTTGATCAGATGGCGGCCATCACGAACTTCATCGTGACACCATTGGCTTTCCTGTCGGGTACGTTTTATTCGGTCCAGGCGCTGCCTCCGGTTTTGAACCGCCTAAGTCACGTGAATCCGGTTTTCTATCTTATTGACGGCCTGCGGTACGGGATGATCGGTGTGTCCGACAGCTCACCTTGGTTGGGAATAGCAGTATGCACCGGTGCCACTCTGCTGGTCGGTGCGCTGACTTGGCAGATGCTGCGAACGGGGTATCGCCTTAAGGCTTAACTTGTCTCGGCCAGTGAACCGGGTTGAAAAGTCATTCTGGGCTTTCCCAATCGGGGGTGCAGATTTGCGGCCACGGCCCAGGCCCCGAACAAGGCCAAGCCTCCGACTGCGAATACCCCGGCGACCGGTGAGATCAGAAGGACCAGTGATGCAACTCCGGGTGTCAGAATGCCGGAAACGTCGCGGTAACTGGAGTAGATCGCTGACATCTCGGTGCGTTCGGATGGTTTCACTGCCATGAGGAAAGGCAGACCGGCGCAAATGTCCAGAACGATAAGCCAGATGGACCCAAGAACCAACGCCGCAACCGCCGCGACCGGCCAACCCGCGATTGCCCCAGCGGTGACAAAGCAGGTTCCGCAGGCAGCAAAGCCAACGCGAACAGCCGTGCGAATCGAACGCCCCTGCACCCAGCGCAGAATAAGCGGAGCCGCGAACAGCATGGCATTGGTTGTGGACAGAAGGATACCGCCCAGTTGTTCACCCAGCCCGTTTTGAATGGCAAAGATGGGTAGGTACACCACGTAGATCCACCAGCCGCAGGATCGGATCATGGCAAAAAGATATCCCGCGACCAGACGGGGTTGCGCAAAGAAGCGCGGCAGAAAAGCCAGCGGGTTTTTCGCGGCGCCCCGCGCCTTGGTGATCAACTTTCCATTACCCAACCGCATGCGCCAGAACTGAATCAACATGACCGCGCCTGCCACCGCACTGATGACAAAGGGGGCAGGGGCCCAGACCTCCAGCAGTAAGACGCCGGCCATCGGTCCGCCTGCCCAGCCCAGCGCGCTGTAGAACATGCGGCTGGTCTCGCATTTGCCCAGCTCGATTTTGCTGATGTAATCCAGAACGTAGGCGTTGAAACAAATGAATGTTACAACTGTCGCGACTGTGTTCAGGGCCAAGGCGCCAACCACCGCCACGGGGCTGCCCTCAATTGCAAGTAGGGCGCTGCCGATGAACATGAGGCAACCCACTGTATATGCCCATCTGCGCGGTATGAAGCGGATCAGGAACGGCACCATCAGCCCCGCAATCAACGAGATAACGCCGACCAGAAAATACAGGAACGATACCGAAGACGCATCACCCAGCGCGCGATACATGGCCAGTGGAAAGACCGATATCAGAATGCCGCGGACAATCGCCTCGAACCCGGCAAGGATACCAAAGTCGCGGACTGACGGTGCTGGGGCATGGCGCACCCATTCGGGGATACGGCGTTCGTGCATGGGTAAACTCTCAAATCAACTGAGAACACGTTGCGCCGGATCAATCCTCGTTCTTCGGAGTTTGCGACATACAGGTCGCCCCCGGGCCATGTCAGGAAAAGTTTTTGGAGTTTCAGGCCTGCCGCGCCCGCGCTTCTCGCCAGACAAGAATAAGCCCGCCGGTCAGAATTATGGCTGAGCCGATCATACTGATCCCGTCCGGAATCACGCCGAATATCGCGAAATCGTAGAAAGCGGCAAAAATCAGCGTCGCATAGCTGATTGGGGCAACGAATGAGGCATCTGCCCGGGCCATGCCGTTCACAAAACACGCCTGCGCGCAGGCCATCAATGCGCCGATACCCGCCAGTGCCGCCCATTGTTCTGAGGTGGGCATCTGAAAAACAAAGCTCACCGCGACAGAGGCAATCGTCAGGCCCATTGCGTTGTTGATTAGCAGGATCTGGATTGGGATTTCACGACCCGAGAGTTTCTTAATGAATATCAACTCCATCCCGATGACTGCGGCTGCGGTCAGTGCCAGAAGAGCGGCAGGTTGAAAGCTATCGGGTGTCGGGCGCAACAGTATCAACGCCCCAGCCAGCGCCACCGCTGCCGCCAGCCACCGCCAAGGGCCGACGCCTTCTTTCAGCAGCGGGATTGCCAACACCATTGCAAAGACCGGGTTCAGAAATGAAATCGCCGTCGCATCCGCGATCGGGATGAATGCGACCGAGGCGAACATCAGCGTAATGCCGACCCAGCCGAAACTTGTACGCCCAATATGCAGGCCCCAATGCGGACGCTGCAGGCGCGGCCGCATCACGCCGACGGCGGTGACGATCACGATAAAGGCAAACAGAAACCGCCCATGGCTGATCTGCATTGGATGCAGCGCGGGACCCAACGTGTCCGTTCCCAAGGCTTTGGCCAGCAGGGTGGTCCCGGCCAGCAACGCACTGGCGGCGGTGATCAGCACGGCCGCAAGAGGCGGATTGTGGGCTTTGGCGACAAACATATGTCAGCGGTGCGTCAGCGCATGTCAAATGGCAAGCGGCAAATGCGTCGCGCCAAGTATTTTCACTGGTTGTCAATTTCAGGGTTTTCAGGGGACGGTCGCACAGCTATACGGCTTTTCATGATCAAAAACGCACATATCCTGCGACTCCGACGCCGACGCTTCGCCGCGTAACCGGCCTCTTTGATCTATTTGCGCTGTTCAAATCGGCGCAATTTCCACCAAATCAGTTGACGAACACAGGCCGAGTGTATCACTCACAAGGCTCAAACTACCTGAAAAGGATGATCCCATGATCCCGTCCGTTCTGCCGACCTATAACCGCGCGCCCCTGACTTTCGTGAAGGGTGAAGGCGCCTGGCTGACCGAGGCGGATGGCCGACGTTTTCTGGACCTGGGCGCGGGGATCGCGGTGAATGCGCTGGGCCATGCCCACCCCGCACTGGTCAATGCCCTGACCGAACAGGCGCACGCGCTGTGGCATGTTTCAAACCTCTACCACATCCCGCAGCAGCAGGCGCTGGCCGACAAACTGGTCGAGCACACCTTTGCCGATACCGTGTTCTTCACAAACTCGGGCACTGAGTCTTGCGAACTGGCCGTGAAAATGGCCCGTAAGTACTTCTATGACAAGGATCAGCCTGAACGGGTCGAGATCATCACCTTTGATGGCTCGTTCCACGGCCGGTCGTCGGCTGGTATTGCCGCTGCCGGGTCTGAGAAGATGACCAAGGGCTTCGGTCCACTGCTGCCGGGCTTTGTTCATGTCACGTTTGGCGACCTCGATGGCGTCACTAATGCGATCACCGATGAAACCGCCGCGATCATGATCGAACCCGTGCAGGGCGAGGGCGGCATCCGTCCGGTTCCAGACGCCGAACTCAAGGCCCTGCGCCAGATTTGCGATGACAACGGCCTGCTTTTGATCCTCGATGAGGTGCAATGTGGCGTAGGTCGTACCGGCAAGCTGTTTGCCCATGAATGGGCTGGAATTACCCCGGACATCATGATGGTCGCCAAAGGCATCGGCGGCGGCTTCCCTCTGGGTGCTGTTCTGGCCACGGAAGACGCTGCCAGTGGCATGACAGCAGGCACGCATGGCTCTACCTATGGCGGCAACCCGCTGGGCTGTGCCGTGGGCTGCGCTGTCATTGATCAGGTGGCAACGCCTGCATTCCTGGATGGCGTCAACCGTAAGGCCGGCATGCTGCGCCAGAAGCTCGAAGGACTAATCGCCGAGCACCCGGAGGTCTTCGAAGAAGTGCGCGGAACAGGACTGATGCTGGGCCTGAAGTGCAAAGCGCCCAATATCGACATGGTCAACGCCGGCTATGACAATGAGGTCATTACCGTCCCCGCCGCCGATAACGTGATCCGCCTGCTTCCGCCGCTGACATTGACCGAGGATGACATCGCCCAGGCCGTGATCCGCCTCGACAAAGCCGCTGCGCAGGTTGAAGAGTCAATGGCCTCGGCCTAAGACACACCCGAATGAAAAGTGAACAGAAATGAACCATTTTCTCGATATCCATAAAACCGACGCGGGCGATCTGCGGACCATGATTGATCAGGCGGGCGCTATGAAACAGGCGCGCCTGGGCCGCCCAAAGGCAGCACTTGATGACGAACAGCCTCTGAAAGACCGCATGGTCGCGCTGATCTTCGAAAAACCATCCACCAGAACGCGCGTGTCCTTTGACGTGGGTGTTCGCCAGATGGGCGGGCAGACCATGGTGCTGTCGGGCAAAGACATGCAACTGGGCCACGGCGAAACCATCGCCGACACCGCCCGCGTTCTGTCGCGCTATGTCGATATGATCATGATCCGGACCTTCGATGAGACCATTCTGACCGAGATGTCGGAATATTCGGACGTGCCGGTCATTAACGGCCTGACTGACCGCACCCATCCCTGCCAGATCATGGCGGATGTGCTGACGTTTGAGGAACACCGCGGCCCGATAGCGGGCAAAAAAGTAGTCTGGACCGGCGACGGCAACAATGTTTGCGCCTCGTTCCTGCATGCTGCGGGTCAGTTCGGGTTTGATTTCACTTTTACCGGCCCGGCCCAGCTTGATCCGGAAGAAGAGTTCATGGGGCTTGCCCGTCAAAAGGGCTCGAAAATCGTGGTCGAACGAGACCCGTATAAAGCGGTTGAGGGTGCCGATCTGGTGGTCGCTGATACCTGGGTTTCAATGCACGATTCCCAGTCCGCCAAGGAACGTCGCCACAACATGCTGCGCCCCTATCAGGTCAACGCCGAGCTGATGTCACACGCAAAATCGGACGCGCTGTTCATGCACTGCCTGCCTGCCCACCGCGAAGAAGAAGCAACATCCGAAGTGATGGACGGCCCCAACTCGGTCATCTTCGATGAGGCCGAAAACCGTCTGCACGCTCAAAAGGCCGTGATGCGCTGGTGTCTGGGCGTCTGAACGGAGTCCATCATGCCCCATGTCAAACTGGAGTTTTCGAAAGGCATAGAGCAGGTCCATGATGTTCAGGCAATTTGCGATCAGCTATTTACCTTGCTGGCTGAACATCGTGAATTCGACGCTGAAACGATAAAAGTCCGCGCCATTCCGGTAGAATACTACCGTATCGGCACTGATCCCCAGAGCTTTGTCCACGCCACGGTTCTGCTGATGCAGGGTCGTGACGAGGCGACGCGCTCTGAGCCTAACGCGGCCATACTGGAGGTTCTGTCGGCGGCCTTGCCCGAGGTTGGCAGCATCACAGCGCAAGACGTTCAGATGAACCGCGCTTCCTACGCGAAACGGGTGGCCGGGCCATAGCCAGTGTCCGGTTGTCATAGATCCTGTGTTGTTCAGGTGGGTCGCCTGATATCCCAAATCCGCAATTTGGCGAGCGTCGCGACGCTCGCCAACACGACCAGACTGCACAATACCCACTTGGTCATGACCTCCATGGTACCTTCAATCATCAGGGCATGTACGACGCTGCCAATAATGGTGATAATCGCAAGGCTCGCATGACCCAACCTCCAGACGCGAAACCTTAAGCCAAGGCGCTTGCGAAAAAGACCCAGAAACGCGGCTCCGAACGCGGCCCACATCGCAATCACACCCCAAGCCGAAAACGGTGTCGGTGAAACAAATAACAGAGCGTCAATAACGTCGGGCGGGCTGGTGACCCACAAACCACCGACATGGATCAGAATGGCTGCAACTAATGCCAGCCCACACCACCTATGCCAATGGCGGCTGGCAACCGGGGTCAGTCCCGGCAACAAACGGCCCGCAAGTAGCGGCTGCAACAACAGCAGACACATTGAAATAACACCGGCAAATCCGGCCGTGATGTAGATCGGTTCACGCCATGCCAGCAGAGGGCTGGCTGCGACCGCGATAATCGGTACGGCCATGGCAAGGATCACAAAGGTCCAGATTACTAGGCTTCGACGCACTGTGGTTAGGCAGGCTGCAGAACGAAATGCGCGGCCAAGGTTTTGTCCTTGGAGCTACCCATGATTGGGCGCAGGAAAACCGTTTCGAACTCACTGCTGTCATAGGCCAGATGGCCGTGAGGCTGGCCAAAGGCGGGTACGATCTGCGGCATCTCCAGTCGGAACTCACCATTGGCATCGGTCAGAGTTGCGCCGTGGCTCTGCGGGTCGCGTTCGTGGCCTTCTGTCGTATGCGCCCAGATCTGGATGCGCTGACCGGGCAGGGGGGCACCGTCACCGGCGCGTCGCACTGTTCCGGTCATCCAGAACCCGCCGCCGCCAATCCGGTCAACGATGGGCGCGCCGGGACGGTAATTGTTGGACCCTCCGCGCATGGATGCGGTGGGGGCCACGCCACTTGCGCGCGCCGGCACCAAAAAACCTGTCGCACCCGTTGCCAGAACAGCCCCAGACGCCAAAACCAAAGAACGACGAGAGAACGTAAGACCAGGCATGCAAACCTCTCTTTTCAAGTGTTTCACCACGCCTCGACAATGCCGGGCATCCTTTCAGCGGAAAGATAGCACGATTGTTTCAGTTTCCGAGGGGTCGCGCGGCGGGGGTGACAAATTGTGAATTCCTTTGACCGTGCCCCCGCGCGAGTGCCATCCTGAAATCCGTCAGTTCGGGGAGTCCTGCACTATGATTGTCGAAGACGTTGTCTCAGACGAAGAAATCAAGGCGTTCAAGCGCGACGGTGCGGTTGTGCTGCGCTCCAGGTTCTCAGAGGATTGGCTGGCACTTTTGCGAGACGGCATCGACGCGGATTTGGCCCGCCCAACCGATAATTTCACCCGCCATACCAAGGACCCTCGCGCACCTGCCTATTTCGAGGACTACTGGGCTTGGAATAAAATCCCGCAATTCACGCAATTCGTTCACAACTCACCTTGTGCTCCGCTTGCCGCACAGTTGCTGGGTGCACCATCGATCAATCTTGTCATGGACAACTGGTTCCTGCGTGAGGCTGGATCAACTTCGCGTCCACCGTTTCATCAGGACCTGTCCTATTTCGACTTTGAAGGAACGATGTGCGTCCTGTGGTTGCCGCTTGAGCCGGTTACCAAAGAAAACGGTATCGCCTTCGTCAAAGGCTCGCATCTGTGGGACAAGTTGTTCATGCGGGTCAGGTTCGCCGACGGGCATCCCAGCTACGAACCCACCGAGGTTGCAGGGTTGACCTATCACCCGCCGCCTGACGTCAATGCCGATCCGGGTGCATTCGATCTTTTGCAATGGGATATGAATCTGGGCGACTGCATCTTCTTCGACATGCGCACCTTGCACGGTGGGCTGTCATCAGTCATCCCAACGGAAACGGTACGCAGGTTTACGCTGCGGATGACCGCTCCGGATGGCAGGATCCGGTATCGGGGGGATTGGGCCAAGGATGAACGGGCGCAGTTCGAAGCCGAAGGATATCGCGAAGGTGATCGAATTGATGGGGCGTTTTTCCCGCAGCTTTGGCCGCGCGGGCTGGGTCTTGTCTGAATTAAGGACCGGGCTCGCACCAGTTCTGTGCATTCCTGCAAATTGAATGGCTGGTTTATCAATCCTACTCTGTATCAGTGAACTGAACGGACCGATCACAGGAGAGCAGTCATGAGTTGGAACCCCACCCAACACCCTGAGGATTCGCCTCTGGAAACGCTGATTATTCCCCGTGCCCGCGATTTGGGCGGGTTCGAAGTGCGGCGTGCGCTGCCTTCGGTCAAACGGCAACTGGTCGGCCCGTTCATCTTTTTCGATCAGATGGGACCCGCCGAGTTCATCACAGATGGTGGCATCGACGTGCGGCCGCACCCTCATATTGGCTTGGGTACGGTGACCTATCTGTATCAGGGTGAGTTCGAACATCGCGACAGTTTGGGCACCCATCAGATGATCTATCCCGGTGAGGTCAATTGGATGGTGGCTGGGCGCGGCGTGACCCATTCGGAACGCACCAGCGAAGAAACGCGCGGCAAGCGGCACAGCCTGTTTGGCATCCAGACCTGGATCGCGCTGCCCGAGGCGCATGAAGATATGCCTCCCGATTTCGAACACCACAAACAGGGCGCATTACCGCATATCCAAGACAACGGTGTCAGTGCCCGGTTGATCCTTGGTTCGGCATATGGCGAAACCAGCCCGGTGACGATGCTGTCGGATACCTTCTATCTGGACGTGCAGCTTGAACCCGGCGCCGCCTTTCCACTGCCCGACGATCATGAAGATCGTGGCGTCTACGTCACTCAGGGTTCGGTCGAGATTGCTGGTGACATGTTCGAGGAAGGTCGCATGATGGTGTTCCGCCCGGGCGACCACCTGTCGGTTAAGGCCGGTCCACTTGGCGCGCGATTGATGTTGTTGGGCGGTGCGACGTTTAACGAAGAACGGTACATTTGGTGGAACTTCGTGTCGTCGTCGAGGGAAAAGATTGAAAACGCGACGCGCGAATGGAAAGCCGCCGATTGGGCCAATGGTGCCTTCCATCTACCGCCCGGCGACGATCAGGAGTTTATTCCGATCTCAGAAGACTTGGAGCGCACTAAGCCAAGACGGGCGCGTTGACCAAGCGTCAGGGGGCCTTGTCCGAACCCGCGATACCGGCAATCCTCGTCTCAATGGGAGGGGCGCAATGAAGATCGTTATCGCAGGTGCCGGCAGCATTGGATGCTATTGCGGGGCTTTCCTGACTGATGCCGGACACTCGGTAACCCTGTTGGGCCGTCCTCGCATTCTGAACCCGATCCGCGAGAATGGCCTGACCGTTACCGATTTTTCCGGCCTGCATCTTTATGTGGCGGCCGAAAATCTAACGACGTCGGAAAACCCTGATTGCCTGATAGATGCTGAGTTGGTGATCGTTACTGTCAAAACGGCGGCCACGGCGGGTATGGCAGGTCAGATTGCGCAATTCGCGCCAACGTCTGCGCCGGTTCTGTCGTGGCAGAACGGAATGGAAAACGCCCGCGTTCTGCAGGCAGTATTGCCGGATCATGATGTTCGCGCAGGAATGGTGCCCTTCAATGTTGTGCCGCCCGAACCTGCTACTTTCCACCGCGCGACGTCCGGCGAAATCGTGATCCAATCCGGCCCGGGTGACTTGGGGCAGGCACTCAGTTCAACCAATCTGCCAGTGATCGAAAGTGACGAGATCGAAGCCGTGCAATGGGGCAAGCTGGTCATCAATCTGAACAATGCGCTGAATGCGTTGTCGGGGCTGACATTGAAGGATCAACTGCTGGACCGCAAATGGCGATGTTTGATGGCCGATCAGATGTCCGAGGCTTTGGGCGTGCTAAAGGCCGCTGGTCATCCTGTCACGTCGACGACCCCGTTGCCAGCTTGGGTTACACCACATATCCTACGTCTTCGAACGCCATTGTTTTCCCGGATCGCCGCGCGGATGCTGACCATCGACCCCAGCGCGCGAACGTCGATGGCCTATGATCTCATGGCGGGGCGCGTTACGGAAATCGGCAGCCTGCAAGGCGAGATTGTCCGACTGGGTGCGCAACATGGGCGGCGTACGCCGATCTGCGCAAGGGTTCAGGAATTGATTGAACAGAAGCTGGACGAGAGCTTGTCACCCGATCAGATTATCCAGTGATCCGACCGCGTTCAGGTGAACGCAGTCAGGATCCAGAAGATCACCGCCGACATTGTCGCCGCCGCCGGGACCGTGATTACCCATGCGGCCACAATGGTCATGAAATGCGACCGCCGAACCAGTTTGCGCCGCCGCTGCTCTTCGCGAGCAATGCGCTGCTCGGGCGGACGGCGATCATTGCTTTTCTTGCGCCGGCGATCCTGATTCCATTCCCGGTAAAACCCAACGCCGAACACTGCGCCGACTGCAATGTGGGTCGAACTGACCGGTAGCCCAAGCCAACTTGCGACAATCACCGTGATGGCTGCCGACAAGGCGACGGAGAATGCGCGCATCGGATTTAGCTTAGTGATCTGGCTGCCCACCATCCGGATCAGTTTGGGGCCAAACAGGAACAGGCCAAACGAAATGCCAAAGGCTCCGATCACCATCACCCATGTCGGGATCGTGACTCTTGAGGCGAAATCACCGAACTCGGCGGCATGCACGATTGCCGCCAGTGGGCCAACTGCATTGGCAACGTCATTGGCGCCATGGGCGAAGCTCAGGAACCCGGCCGAGATCACCAGAGGCAATCCAAAAAGTGTTTTCAGCGATTTGGTTCGGTTCTCAAGTCCTTCGGATTTGCGTCGCACCCAAGGCACAGTCACGGCCCAGGCAAGAAAGCCTGATGTCAGACCAATCAAAAGCGCAATTTCCAGATCGATTTTCACGATCCGCTTCAAGCCTTTCACCGACAGATAGGTGGCAAATGCACCGGCCATCACGGCCACAAGAATGGGTACCCAGCGGCGGGCCGCGGCGATCTTGTCGTCTTGATATTGAATTTTGGCCTTGATCAGCGCCAGAAACCCGGCAGCAACCGCGCCGCCCAGAACCGGAGATATCACCCAGCTGGCAGCAATCGCACTCATTGTGCCCCAGCTAACCGCGCTGAGACCTGCTGCAGCAATGCCAGCGCCCATCACACCGCCCACGACCGAGTGTGTGGTGGAAACAGGCGCACCGACCCATGTGGCCAGATTGACCCACAGCGCTGATGAGATCAGCGCCGCCATCATTGCCCAGATAAAGACATTACTGTTCTGGACCGAAGCTGGGTCGATAATGCCCTTGGAGATGGTCGAGACGACGTCGCCGCCCGCCAGCAGAGCCCCCGCGCTTTCCGCGACGGCCGCGATGGCGATTGCCCCGCCCATGGTCAGTGCGTTCGCGCCAACCGCAGGGCCCATGTTGTTCGCAACGTCGTTGGCACCGATGTTGATTGCCATATAGGCCCCAAAACCGGCGGCCGCGATGACGATCAGCCCGCCATCGGCCCGACCGAACAGAATTGCCGCGATAAGCCCCGCCATGACAATGAATGCCAGCGCTATACCTGGTGCAAGAAGCGGTCGTGCCACGTGCACGTTTGCATGCTCAAGGCGCGAAATTCGGTGCAGATCGCTGTCCAGAGCCTGCCAGCGGTTTTTTTCGTTCGTGTTCGACATCGGTTTTCTGTGGGTGATACGGTTTAACCGGCGCGGTTAACGGTTGCCCGGTCACGTTGCAACCGGCCTCACAGAAGTTTGTTGCGAAAGCGTTACATTTGACGCAGCATTTCGCGCAGTTCCGGCTCTTGCACCAGCTCTGCGGCCTCATGCGGCGAAAACCAGCACCGTTCACGCTCGCTGACTTCTGGGAATTCCTCGGCCAGATCTTTAACATCTATGCGATACACATTGGTGCGCACAGGCTGGGCTGTGCCGTCATCCAGGATCTTGTCATAGGTGAAATGTCCGACGGCCTTGCGGCCAAGGTGTTTCACTTTCACCCCGGCTTCTTCCCATGCTTCTTCTTTGGCAGTCTCGGCCCCGTCCATGCCGTCAATCGGCCATCCCTTTGGGATGACCCAGCGACCCGTGCCGCGGCTGGTGATCAACAGGACCTGCTTGTCGTCGCCGGTCCCGCGTACGCACAAGGCTGCAAACTGAACCCTGTGAGGGCGCTGGAAGAAGGGTTTGCCTACTTCTTCCCAGATATTGTTCAGCCAAGATGCCATCGATTAAGTGCCAGTACTTTTCTTAGGTTCAAGGAAAAGTGACATAACAACTATAATCCGGGGCTTCAATGCATCTATTGATCGAACGCATTTTCTGAAGCGAACGCACGTCAGGTCCGCCGCTTGGCCCGCAAGGTTGGATCGGCCTGGGTCGGATCCTCGGGCCAGGGGTGTTTGGGATATTGCGCCCGCATGTCCTTGCGCACATCCGCGTAAGATCCGGCCCAAAATCCCGGCAGATCGCGCGTGATCTGGATTGGTCGCCGCGCAGGGGACAGCAGAGTGATCTTGAGCGCCTCGCCCCCGATAACCGGATGCCGGGTGACACCGAACAGTTCCTGCAGGCGGACCGAAATCTCGGGCACCGCTCCACCATAATCAATTGGCACCTTGCGGCCCAGGGGTGTTTCAAACGATCCCGGCGCGCGACGGTCCAATTCCTGCGTTTGGGCCCAGTCCAGCCGGGCACGCAGGGCAGGCAGCAGGTCAAACTTTTTCCAGTCGTCTGCACTGCGCTGACCTGACAGCATGGGTAGCAGCCAGTCGTCCAGAGCGGCCATCAACCCATCCATTGAAAAGTCCGGCAGGTCGATCCCTTCGGCGCGCACCAATTCCACCCGCGCGGCCAATCGCGCAGAGGCGCCTTCCAGTCGTATCCCCAGATCACGCACACCATCCAGCATGGCGCGGGCGATGGCCTCGTCCGGCGCGTCCTTCCAGATACGGTCATCCAGAGTGATCGCGCCAAGGCGTTCCTGCGTGCGCGCAATGACCCGGCGTTCGCGTTTCGACCACGCGCAGTTGTCGACCCATTCGATCTGATCCGCGAACAGATCCCGGATTTCACGCTCTGAGATTTGTGCGGCCATGCGCACCTTGGCCTCGCGCGGGTTTCCGTCCGTATCTGTCACCACAAGATAAGGCGCGGCCGCCAATGTGTCACCGCTGTCCAGCACGACGCCCTTGCCGCCGGACAGAACGTAACGTGGCACATCGCCTTTGCGACGTTGTCCAATTCGGTCGGGATAGGCCAAGGCGGCCATCGCGGCAGGGCTCAGGTCTGTCTCGTTGCTTCGTGTTTTCAGCCGCTTGCTCTCGGCTCTGATCCGTTCCAGCGCGCCCATGTTGATCTGCCACACCCGCTTGCGTTGAAAGGCGCGGGTATCGCGCAATGCCTCGAGTCGCAGCAGCAGATCTACCGGGGCACCTTTCAGTGGATCGCGTTCTGCCATCAGCGCCGCCAGCGGAGCGGCGCTTGTCCCGGCCGTCACCAGCATATGCCCCAGCCGAGGATGCAGGGGCAGGGCAGCCAAGGCCCGTCCGTGGTCGGTGATCCGCCCTTTGACATCCAACGCACCCAGCATGTTCAGCAATGTGCGGGCCTCGGCCATCGTTCCTTCGGGTGGTGGTGTCAAAAAGGCCAGGTCATCCGGTTCGGCCCCCCAAAGTGCCAGTTCCAGCGCAAGGCCCGTCAGGTCGGCGGCTTCGATTTCGGCAGGGGGGTAGGCGGCCAGCGCGCCTTCTTCCCCCTTGGACCACAGCCGGTAACACACGCCCTCGGCCACGCGCCCTGCACGACCTGCGCGTTGGGTTGCTTCGGCCCGCGTCACCCGTTCCGTGACCAGACGCGACATGCCAGAACCCGGATCGAACCGCGCCCGGCGCGCCTGGCCCATGTCCACGACCACACGAATGTCGGGAATGGTCAGCGAGGTCTCGGCGATTGAGGTCGCAAGAACCACCTTTCGCCCAGTTTCTGCCGGGGCAATCGCCGCACGTTGGGCGGCAAAGGGCATTGCGCCGAACAGAGGTTTAATTGCGCAATCGCCAGGCAATCGTTTGGATAATGCGGCTTCGGCTCTGCGAATTTCGCCCTCGCCGGGCAGAAACACGAGCATGCCGCCCTCGGTTTCATGCTCGGCCTGGACGACCAGATCAATCAGAGCATCCAACCGTCTTGCCTGCGCGCCCAATGGCCGGTCCAGCCAACGGGATTCAACCGAGTAACTGCGTCCTTCGGATGTCACCACCGGCGCGTCCATCAGTTGGCCGACGGGTTCGGCGTCCAGGGTTGCGGACATCGCCAGCAGGATCAGGTCGTCGCGTAGTGCGCCCGTAACCTCAAGGCACAGGGCAAGTCCCAGGTCCGCGTTCAAAGATCGTTCGTGGAACTCGTCAAAAATCACCGCGCCGACGCCTGGCAGATCCGGTTCAGATTGCAGCATTCGGGTCAGAATGCCTTCGGTCACCACTTCGATGCGGGTTGTCTTTGAGGTTTTAGCATCGCCGCGCACGCGGTAACCGACGGTTTCACCCGCACGTTGCCCCAAAGTTTCCGCCATCCGCTCTGCCGCGGCCCGCGCAGCAAGCCTGCGGGGTTCGAGCATAATGATCTTGCCATTGCACAACCCGGCCTCAAGCATCGCCAGAGGTACCCGCGTTGTCTTGCCCGCGCCCGGAGGGGCTTGCAAAACGGCCCGGCCATTGGCCTTCAGGGCGTTAAGCAATTCGGGGATGGCGTCATCGATGGGCAGGCGTGTTGTCATTGGCGCTTTATCAGCCAACCACGGCGCAACGTCCAGTTCCGCTGTTTCCCAATGACGATGATCGCGCCGCTGCGGCATAGAGCCAGCGGCGGTCCGGTCAAAGAGGATCAACAGCAACACATAGGTGCAAAATGCAGGTTTTAGGCAGGTTTCCTGCGCGGTCCGGTCTGGACAAACCACCCGTTGGGGCGGCAAGTAGTCGTGCCGCAAAAGATCGGGGTCGGAATGGATATGGACAGCCTAGGTGATAAGATTTTGAACGGAGACCGGCGTGCGCTGGCCCGGGCAATCACTCTGGTCGAAAGTGGTCGCGCGGATCATCGGGCACAGGCGTCTGAATTGCTGGCGCATGTGGCCAAAGCCGGGCGGCAATCCCTGCGCGTTGGGTTGTCCGGTACTCCGGGGGTGGGCAAATCCACCTTTATCGAAAGCTTTGGCATGATGCTGATCGAGCAGGGCCTCCGCGTTGCGGTCCTGGCTGTCGACCCCAGTTCGACCCGTTCAGGTGGTTCTATTCTGGGTGACAAAACCCGGATGGAGCGGTTGAGTCGTGAGAAGAACGCCTTTATCCGTCCGTCCCCCAGCCAATCCCATTTGGGCGGCGTGGCCCGCCGCACCCGCGAGGCGATTGCCCTGTGCGAGGCGGCAGGGTTCGACGTGGTGCTGATTGAAACTGTAGGAGTCGGGCAGTCCGAGACCGTCGTTTCCGAAATGTCGGATCTGTTCCTTCTGTTGCTTGCGCCTGCGGGCGGGGATGAGTTGCAGGGGGTTAAACGCGGAATCATGGAAATGGCCGACATGATCCTTGTGAACAAGGCGGATGGAGATCTGAAAGCCACAGCCACCCGCACCTGTGCTGACTACGCGGGGGCTTTGCGCCTGCTGCGAAAACGCCCGCAGGACCCCGAGGGTTTTCCCAAGGCGATGACTGTTTCCGCGGTCGAGGAACATGGGCTTGACCAAGCCTGGGACGAAATGACCACTCTGTCAGGCTGGCGGCGTGAAAACGGCCATTGGGATGGCAACCGCGCGGCGCAGGCGCGGTTCTGGTTCGATCAAGAAGTGCGATACGCGCTGCTATCTCGGTTGGATACGCCGACCGCCCGCGCAGAAATGGATCGCCTTGGATCCGATGTTGGCGCAGGCAATCTTAGCCCGACGGCGGCTGCGGAACGAATGCTTAGTATCCTAGCAACACACTAGACGCCTTTTAGCGTCAGAGGTGGAGGGTGCGCCAAAATCATGTATTATGGGCAAAGATACAATTTTTGATTGTGCTGCTTCGAGGGGAAGTCGATAGTCTCGATGGTGCGCAAGTCAACAAATGAACGCGTCGGAGATAGCCGTGCATGCCCAATATCCGTGGGACAAATGGTGACGACGATATCGAAGTCACCGGCGACGAAGGTACGCTGAACGGTACGCCCCAGGGCACGCCCATTGATGATATTCGCGCCCGTGGCGGTGACGATGAGATCACGATTGTAAGCAGTACTATTTCCGGGAGTGTACGCGGCAACGCCGGAAACGATGAAATCACCGTGTTCAACGCCCAGATCGATGGGCAGATCAATGCGGGTCGCGATGCGGATACCGTCACGGTTTTTGACGTAGGCGTCGGCAATATCCGTTTGGGGCAGGGCA
The DNA here is from genome assembly GCF_059611125.1 of Ruegeria sp. CDSB029. NCBI lineage: Bacteria > Pseudomonadati > Pseudomonadota > Alphaproteobacteria > Rhodobacterales > Roseobacteraceae > Ruegeria > Ruegeria sp. CDSB029. Next base: position 32,766 of record NZ_JBXWOX010000015.1, on the reverse strand, counting down.
ATGACACCCTGAACTTTATCCGAACCCAAGTCACCGGGGATGTTCAGGGCGGCGGCGGGCAGGACGCGCTGAACCTTCCGGTGGGCACAGTTGTAACCGACGTAAATTTCGGAACGTTCACCGTTGTTGTCGGGCAATCCTATTCGCTTTCCAGCGGCAGCTTCGAATTGCCCTCAGGGATCGTGGTCAACTATAGCGGGTTTGAATCCGGCACAGGGTTTTTGTGCTTTACCCGCGATACAGTAATTCAGGCACAACGTGGTCCGGTCCTTATTCAGGATCTCCGACAGGGGGATATGATCCCAACGCGGGGCAACGGGATGCAACCGATCCGCTGGATCGGGCGCCGTAAATTTGACTCGGTGGCATTGGCGGGCGACCCGAAACGTCGCCCCGTCCGCATATTGGCAGGCGCCTTGGGCAATGGGTTGCCCAAACGGGATCTGTTGGTATCACGGCAGCACAGAATGCTGGTGCAGTCGAAAATCGCAGAACGAATGTTTGGCGAGCCCGAAGTTCTGATTCCGGCGATAAAACTGACCGCGCTGCCAGGGATATTCGTTGAGGCTACGGTGGACAGTGTCGAATATTACCACCTGCTTTTTGACCGTCACGAGGTTATCTTTGCCGAAAACGCCCCAAGCGAAAGCCTGTTTACCGGGCCTGAGGCGCTCATGACCCTTAGCCTGGAAGCCCGACGTGAAATATTCGATATCTTTCCGGAATTGGCGGATGTGAACCACAATCCCAACCCGGCCCGGTACATCCCTAAAGGCCCCCAACAAGCGCGCCTCGTGGCTCGGCACCTAAAGAATGAAAAACCACTGCTGCAGGGCTATAACGTATAGGGGAACGCCCCTCGGATGTTTAAATCCCCAAAAAAGCAGTTATGTAGAACCCGCCCTGAATACGTGATTGAATGAAATAGCCCGATCAGGCAGGCGATACTGGTCAAAAAAAGCGCAGTTGAAGAATGTAGCAATGTCGGATTTTTGATGGAAATCGACTGCGTGCCACGCTTTTCAATCCAGGTCAGCCTCGCTTGTATGTCACCTTTCGCCACCGGGTGTCTGATCCGGGGCGGTTTCCGGAACCGCGGCCAGCGGCAACCTTCATACAGGCGGGATATGCGCATTTGCATGTGCAGGCTCGGCTGAATGATTGGTATGTAAACTCTGAAACACCTGAACTTGAGGCCTGCCTGTCGCGGCTGACCCAGGGAATGGAACACGTCGCGGCGATGGGCTTTTTAATGCGTGGTTACGCCGGTCTCCGCTTGGCGCGAGAGCTAAACTTGAAATATCTTCTTGCTGTTTCACCGCAGTTCTCAATTTCTGAACATCACGTGCCATTTGACCCGCGTTTCAAAAAGTGGGCGACAGACTTCGATCCTGATCTTGGGGCGCTGCCGTGTCGCTCTTATCCTGTGCGCGGCCTCATTCTGATTGATCCGTTCAACCGTGCCGATTTATTGAATGCCCGCATGGTCCAAGACGCCTTTCCCACAATGAATATCGTAAGGCTTTGCTTCACTGGTCATCCTGCGACAAAAGTTATAAGGCAAACCGGTGGATATGGCAGGCTACAGAAAATGCTGCTTCGTCAGCGGTTGTCACCGGAAAGAATGGTCCGTGTGCATCGTGCTGCGCGACTAAAAAGCCCCCGGTACTGGGCGCGTCTGGCGGCCGCAGCGGCAAAAACAGGTCGTCCTGAATTGGAAAATCACGCCCTGAAACGGCTGGGAGAATTAAATGAAAACTTGGTGCTGTGAATCCTTGGCATATGGCTTGACCCCGTCTGTGATTCCCACTACATGCATCCAACCAGTTTTCGGGCGCGACTTCGGGTTGTGCCCCTTGTGATTTGGCCGAGGGTGTAATGCCTGGCCTCCAGAAACAAAGGAAGAAACCATGTCGCGCCGTTGCGAACTGACCGGAAAAGGCCCGATGACTGGCAACAATGTCAGCCATGCCAAAAACAGAACTCGTCGTCGTTTTCTGCCCAACCTGAACGACGTTACGCTGCAGTCGGAAACGCTGGGCCGTGGCGTCAAGCTGCGCATCTCGGCGGCTGCCCTGCGTTCGGTGGACCACCGTGGTGGTCTGGACGCGTTCCTGGCGAAAGCCAAGGACGATGAGCTGTCCAACAACGCATTGAAAGTGAAAAAGGAAATCGCCAAGGCGCAAGCTTCGGCCTAAGACCTTTTTCCTGCGAGAATTCAGGCCCTGTACCTTTTGGTGCAGGGTTTTTTCGTCTTGTGCAGAGTGCTGTTCTCAATTTGGAATAAAATTTCCGCGTTGGGTGAAATTGTTCACATACCGTTTGCTCTACCCGTATTATGTTTAGGCATATTCATCTGGCGGAGTTCAACCTCATGTCGTTCAAATCATTACCTTCTTTCTCCCTACTGGCCGACTTTTTCGGCAAAACGTTTGGGGCATGTCTGCGGATGCAGCGTCGGGTGAATCGGCTGCATACGAGCCTGACAAAAGGGTCCGTCAAGCGCCCGGAACCGGATCGCTGACATTGTCCTCCCGGCCCTGGGCTTCTAGCGTGTCTGATTGCGCTTGAAGCCCGTTTTGTCTCTGGCCTATATCGGGGACAGGATGAAACCCGTTCTGAACAAAGTTCTGCCGTTTGTGCTGTCGCTGCTGGTCGTTTTGACCGGGCAGGGCGTTGCTGCATCGCGCGGTGTGGACCGGGCGGTGGGGCATATGGTGCTGTGTAGCGGATCTGGTCCGGTCGTGGTCTATATGGATGCCGAAGGGCAGCCGACAAAGGCCCCGCACTTCTGTCCGGATTATGCGTTGAACCTGTTGGGCGCGGTGAGCATTGACGAACCGTCCCTGCCAGTTGCCCCGGACACCGATCGACCCATGCCATCGCGTATCGCGGAGAATCTGATCGCTCTGCCTATACCGTTTCAGCCAGCCCGGGCACCTCCTGCAAGTGTTTGATTCATTAACAATTCTTATCAAACACCAAACTACAGGAGAGGCGCTATGTCCCTCACATCCAGACTGCTGACCACCCTTGCCGCCGCAACTATTGCTACGGCTGCTTTTGCGCAGGACACGATCACCGTCGATGACGCTTATGCCCGATCATCGGGTAAAACGGCCAAAGCTGGCGCGGCCTTCATGATGATCCAGAACACCGGCGCGACCGATGACCGTTTGATCGGCGTGGAATCCGACGCTGCGGCTCGGGTCGAGCTGCACACCCATATTGTCGACGAAAATGGCGTTGCCAAAATGACCCATGTCGAAGAGGGCATTGCCATCCCGGCGGGTGAAACGCACATGCTGAAGCGCGGTGGCGACCACGTGATGTTCATGGGCCTGACAGCCCCGTTTGAGCAGGATGCAATGGTTCCCGTTACGCTGATCTTCGAGACAGCAGGCGAAGTCGAGATCGAAATTCCGGTGGATTTGGAGCGTAAGGACACCGGCGGTCACGGTTCGCATTCGAACTAGAGCTGCGCCTGAATTCGGGCCGCGCTGCGACCGTCATCTATGCGTCAGGCCGGGATATTCCCGGCCTGTTGTCGTTGTGGAAAAGGCTCAGCGGTTGACCACCCGCATCGCCACGCGGTCATGGGCGCGTTTGAAGCGCATGGCCAGCCAGAGCATTACTGCGGCAAAGGCCAGCGCCGAGAAAGCAATCGCCCAGCCGAGCGCCACCATGCCGCTGCCCGGCCAGAACAACAAAACAAGGCCGATCAACAGCGCGACAATGCCGGAGTTGCGCATGGTGGATGCGTCCGGATGTGCATCGGGCAATTGCCGCCACGCCATCAGCGAGCCTATCCCGACAATCAAAGCCCAGGCTCCCAGCAGGAAGAACGCGAGGCGCGCGACGCCTTCCGGCCAGATCAGCAGGATCAGTCCGATCAGAAGCGCCCCGATGCCGAAACCGCCAATCAGGCCACGTCGACCAAACCCCAGCAGCGTCAGGCCACCATCGAGGACCAGCAGCAGGCCCACCAGACGGATCAGCAAAGAGATGCTGCCCGTCGGCCAGAATAGCGCTGCGATCCCGAGCGCACCGGCCAGGAGTCCGCGCAGCAAGAATGTCCACCACAGGTCCGTTAGCTGATCACCAAGGGCGCCACGCGTGTCGAGGCTGTCATCATCAAGGATTTCACCTTGTTGGTTTTTTGGGTCTGTCATGGGGACCTCTCGGGTTGTTAGGGCACTAGTATAGCAAGGAAATTCGCCTCTTGTCTGCGGGTTTCGCCCTATTGCGATTTTAGGATCTGATCGACCCAGCGCGGAATGGTTTCTGTTGCGGGGCCAAGTATGACTTCGTCGAAACTGGATGCGCCGGTCGACGGCTCGAGGTTCAGTTCGACAGTTTTTGCTCCGGACATCATGGCCTCGTGCACGAAGGCCGCGGCGGGATAGACCTGACCCGAAGTGCCAATGGCGGCGAAGATACTTGCGTCTGCCAGATGATCATAGATGGCGTCCATGTGATAAGGCATCTCACCAAACCACACCACATCCGGGCGCGCGGTGGGGGCTGCGCAGGCAGGGCAGGGCTCGCCCACGGCCATTTCGGGCGGTGCCGCCCAGCGGTGGCCACAGGCCGCGCAAAGCGCCCCGGCCAGCGTTCCGTGCATGTGGATCACGCCTTGCGCGCCACCGGCCTCGTGCAGGCTGTCGACGTTTTGTGTGACGATCACAACCTCGCCGGGCCAGTCCCGCTGTAGTCGGGCAAGTGCATCGTGGGCCGCGTTAGGTTGCGCCTCGGCGGCCTGTGCGCGGCGGGCATTATAAAACCCGTGCACCAGCGCGGGATCACGCGCGAACCCTTCGGGCGTGGCAACGTCCTCGATCCGGTGCTGGGCCCACAAACCGCCCTCGTCGCGGAATGTGCCCAACCCGCTTTCGGCGGAAATACCGGCCCCTGTCAGAATGACGATCTTTTCCATCTTGGCCCTTCGCGTTACACCGTGGTTCATGACCCACCGTATCTTGTTCGTCTGTCTGGGCAATATCTGCCGTTCTCCCGCCGCCGAAGGTGTTTTTCGCACCCGCGCGCCGCATCACACCACCGATAGTGCGGGGACGTCGGGTTGGCACATCGGTGACCCACCTTATGGGCCGATGCAAAAGGCAGCTCAGTCGCGCGGCATTAAACTGGATGATTTACGGGCGCGGCAATTCACGGCCAGGGATTTCGACAGGTTCGATCTGATCATCGGGATGGATGCCGACAACATCGCGAATATCGAGGCACTGCGACCAGCCGGGAACGAAACCCCAGTGCGTCTGCTGACGGATTTTGTGCCACATATCGGCACAGACCACGTCCCGGACCCATACTATACACGTGACTTCGAAGGAGCATTGGATCTAATCGAGGCAGCGGTCGAAGGTCTCGACGCGCATCTACGCGGCTAGCTCATCAACTTTAGGCGAGTGTTCAGCCATGGCAATTGCGCAAGGGCAGGGTCAACAATCTGGCTTCCCATTAGGCGGCGCATCATGCCTGCGACCTCTTGCGGAACCTGACCCGACCAGTCGGTGCGGGTGAACAAGGAAATCGTCCGCGAGACATCTCCGATCGGGGCAGGGTGCGCCTCAAGACCGTCATGGAATCTCGCCGCCCGCATATAGCCCAGCGGCGTCGTAATCGCCCAGCCGAGGCCGCGCGCGACCATCGCCATCAGCGCCAGATGAGAACCGATTTCGAACCGTTCTTCAAATTCCAGCTGCTGGCGCGCCAGATGGGCCTCAATCTGGCGGCTGATCAACTGCTCGCGGGCATAGCGCAGGAAGGGCAGATCCTGCATGGCGTTTTCGGCCCCTTTGGGCGTCACCAGAATGAAGGGATCGCGAACCAATGGGTATTCGACCACGCCTTCCAGCACCTCGCCGCTATGGGCTGACACCACAAGCTGCAGGCGCTGCGCCTCAAGTTCTTCGAACAGGTCGAGGCTAGGCAGTGTGATCAGTTTGAACTTTGACCGCGTCAGACTTTCGGCCAACAGAGTGGCCAGTCGCGGGGTCAGGTCATTGTCGAAATCGTCAATCAGGCCGATGGACAGGGTTGCAAGGTGACCCAAATCCATCACGGTCAGCTCGCTTTGGGCGATTTGCAACTCGGCCAGAACCGCCTGCGCGCGGGCCAGAAAGCTGCGCCCTGCCTGGGTCAGGCGCATCGGGCGCCGTGTGTGATCCACCAGATCGGTGCCCACTGCCTTTTCCAGATTGCGCAATTGCTGGGACACCGACGGCTGGCTGAGCCCCGTGATTTCGGCAGCCTGCGCCACCGATCCCGTCCGCGCCAGCGCCTCGAATACTTCGAGGCCGCGCAGGGTCAGCCCTTTCATAACCATCAGATATCCCTTTCGCTGCGCCTTTCTGGGGCGCAGTTCAGGTCAGGTCAAGGATTGATCAGCCTAGTTGCAGATCGCCTGCGCCATCTGACCGAAGTTCCGATACCGGTCCCACAGCGCATCGTCGCGCTGGGTCTTCGACATCTTGAGCTCTTGCGCCTGATGCGGGTCGCGGAACCACTTGGCAACGGTCTTCTGATCGCTGCGGGTCAACGCCTGGTTGGCCACCCGTTGAATGCAACTGCACCGATCCCGCGTCGCAGCTGAGCGATCCGACGCCAAACAGGCGCGTTTGATCTGTGCTGCGTCCACTACCGGAGCCACCGCTGTCAGCGACGTGGCACAGAATGCGATTAAGAGGAACTTTTTCATGCTCATGCCTCATGTTTGCCTGCCCGGAGGGGTCTTATGCCCCTCTCGGTCTTCGCAGGAGTATGAATCAAACGTGGAAAGGGATCAATCAAACGTTGAGAAAAAGTGATTGCACGGTTTGCGAATGTCGCGTTGTCTAACCCGACTTTGCTTAGAAACCCCTCATGAGACCACTATGCTTAAGAAATACGGACGCACATTTCACTTGCCGCAATCTCCTGGCGCCACGAGTGATGACAAAATCATGTCTAGCGTTGCCGTGTTAGAGATGGCTGACGAAGTGGTGTTCACTGAAAAGATGGACGGTGAGAATACCACGATCCATAGCCTAGGCTGTCACCCCCGCAGCCTCGACGCGAGATATCATCCGTCGCGAGATTGGATGAAGGCATTTGCAGCCGGTATAGCGCCTCTACTTGCCGAGGGTGAACGAATTGTGGGCGAGTATTTGTTCGCGCGTCATTCCATCACTTATTCAGAGCTGCCGACATATTTTCTGGGATTTGCTTGGATCAAGGCTGAGGAAGTTCAACCTTGAGACGCGACGCTTTCGCGCTTTGTCGAACTTGGGGTCACAGCGGTTCCTGAACTTTATCGCGGGCGGTTTTCGGCACAGATCGCAAAGGATGTAATTGCGGGTCTCGATCTCGAAAAACAAGAGGGGTTTGTCGTTCGCACCACTGGGGCCTTCAAGGAAGAAGACATGCCCATACACCTTGCTAAATACGTACGTGAGGGCCATGTGCAAAGCGAGACGCATTGGATGAATGCAGCGCTGGTCAAAAACGGTTTGGTCTGACTGGGCCGAGAGCTTGGGAACAAAGGGTTTCGCAGCATGTTGACCCACCTTGACCACAGCCCAATTCCGACGCATATCCCCAACCCATGACAGACCTCGCTCATATCCGCAATTTCTCCATCGTCGCGCATATCGACCATGGCAAATCCACCCTTGCTGACCGGCTCATCCAAGAGACCGGAACGGTCAAGGATCGCGACATGAAGGAACAGCTGCTCGACAGCATGGATATCGAGCGCGAGCGCGGCATCACCATCAAGGCCAACACAGTCCGCATCGACTATACCGCTGACAACGGCGAGCAGTATGTGCTGAACCTGATCGACACCCCGGGCCACGTGGACTTTGCCTATGAGGTCTCGCGGTCGATGCGCGCGGTCGAAGGATCGCTGCTGGTTGTGGACTCGACCCAAGGGGTCGAGGCGCAGACGTTGGCGAATGTGTACCAAGCCATCGACGCAGATCATGAGATCGTGCCGGTACTCAACAAGATCGACCTGCCTGCGTCCGACTGTGACCGCGTGGCCGAACAGATCGAGGATGTGATCGGCATCGACGCGTCCGAGGCGATTCAGGTTTCGGCCAAAACCGGACAGGGCATCCACGAAACGCTGGAATCTATCGTCACCCACTTGCCTGCACCGCAGGGCAATCTGGACGCGCCGCTCAAGGCCATGCTGGTCGACAGTTGGTATGACGCCTATCTCGGCGTCATCGTTCTGGTCCGCATTATGGACGGCACGCTGAAAAAGGGCATGCGGGTCAAGTTCATGTCGAACAACACCCTGCACCATGTGGACCGCGTCGGCGTTTTCCGGCCCGAGATGGAGATGGTCGACAGCCTCGGCCCCGGTGAGATCGGCTTTCTCACCGCCTCGATCAAACAGGTCCGCGACACCCGTGTCGGGGACACGATCACCAATGACCGCAACGGCACCGAAATCGCTTTGGACGGTTTCAAACCCGCGCAGCCGGTGGTGTTCTGTGGCCTCTTCCCCGTCGACAGCTCCGAATTCGAAGATCTGCGCGACGCGATCGACAAACTGGCGCTGAACGACGCCAGCTTCAGCTTTGAAATGGAAACCTCGGCCGCACTTGGCTTTGGCTTCCGCTGCGGCTTCCTTGGCCTTTTGCACCTTGAGGTCATCCGCGACCGCATCGAACGCGAATATGATATCGAGCTCATCACCACCGCGCCGTCGGTGATCTATCACGTCTACATGAAAGACGGCGAGATGATCGAGCTGCACAACCCCGCAGATATGCCCGATCCCTCCAAGGTCGACCATATCGAGGAACCGCGCATCAAGGCGACCATCCTTGTGCCGGACGAATTCCTCGGCGACGTGCTGAAACTGTGTCAGGACCGCCGCGGCATCCAGATGGACCTGACCTATGCGGGCAGCCGCGCCATGGTCGTCTATGACCTGCCGTTGAACGAGGTTGTCTTTGACTTCTACGACCGCCTGAAATCGGTGACCAAGGGCTATGCCAGCTTCGACTACCAGATGACCGGCTATACCGAGGACAATCTGGTCAAGATGTCGGTGCTGGTGAATGACGAACCGGTCGATGCGCTGTCAACCATGGTTCACCGCGACCGGGCCGAGATGCGGGGCCGGGCGATGTGCGAAAAGCTCAAGGACCTGATCCCGCGCCACATGTTCAAAATCCCGATCCAAGCCGCCATCGGAGGCAAGGTCATCGCCCGCGAGACCCTCTCGGCGCTGCGCAAGGACGTGACTGCCAAATGCTACGGAGGCGACGCCACGCGGAAACGCAAACTGCTGGACAAGCAGAAAGCGGGTAAGAAGAAGATGCGTCAGTTCGGGAAGGTCGATATCCCGCAGGAGGCGTTTATTTCCGCCCTTAAAATGGACTCTTAGTCCATTTTGAGTGCGAGTGCGCGAAAGCGTTTGGCAAAGCGAAACGCGTGCGGCACCCGATCGCAGTTTGAGAGCAGGTGGACGTGTAAAAGTTGGCTATTTTAACGGCGAGTGGAAGCAGAAGCCGCTTTTTTGGGCCTAAGTCTTTTGGAAGTTGGTAGGAATCGTACATTTTCAAACGTAAAAAATAGAAAGAAAACCGTAAAATGACTGATAATTCATTTCAAATCTCCACCAATAGTGACAACGAAGAATTTCACGTACGTCTTCCAGTAACTCAGGATGATTTTACAAGCTTCGTTAAAGGACTGCTTGGGAAAGGTGACGAATTAAAAACGAGATACAAGAAGCCAGTTGTTGTTACGGCAAACCTAATTAGGAGTGTGAGTGGAGCAGTTGTTCACAGGGTCAAATCACAAAACTCTTCAGAGCTTGTAAATGAAACAATCAGTATAGCCTTTGAAAGTGGGAAAAATTACCGTTTTTCAAGCTTGAAGGGTTTCGACGAGTTTTCTCCCATTGGTCACGATGAAGTAAGTCTTGTCTCATACGAAGCTGAGTTTCTAGTAAATTTTCCTGACCGAGGAACTGCGTCTCGGGAGACTATCGAAATAACTTTTGCTTCTATGTCTGCGGAGAGACGCTACCAGGCGACATCAGCCGGCGTGACTGTCGAAGTCGGAGGTCTAGTGAGGGAAGCAAGCGCGGAAATTGTATGTAAATATTCCGAAAGGACATGGGCAGAAGACATTTCCCAACTTGTAACTAAGCTTTTGGATGGCTCACCGAAGTTTGATCTTCCTTTTCCCGGAGAAGAAAAGAACTTTCTTGCTCGCCACTTAGATACGTTTCAAGTTGTTGGAGCTTTTGCTATTGCGATGGTGTTTATTAGCACAATAGCCGTGAAGTCGCGTTTTTCGTCAGTCGAACTAGATACGACTGATCTAGGAGTTGTGATTAGTGAAATATTTCGCCAATTGCACGGCGGCACATCGACAGTGTTTTCTGTGCTTGGATTTATTTTGCTGCTCGTAGTTATTGAAATATTATACGGTGTGACTTTATCTAAGTTTGCGAATGCGAACAACTGGCCGCTTCTGGTGTTCAAGCTGTACGAGGCGGATGAGGAAAAAATTGTTTAGCGAAAAAGGAAAGACCAAGTGGCGAAGCGTGCAACGTTTTGGACATTCTTTCTTTCCATTTTAGCAAGTGTTGCTGGCGCCTATTTTTATGATGTGATAATTAATTTCTAATCTATTTGTTACGATTTTAAATATTTTGAACTTATACAGTATCTTCAGTAACGTTTTTGAAATACAAGAATTACGTCGCCTCGAGCGGTACCGCCAAGTCGGCGCTGCCCTCGGTTTTGTTGACCGATTGTAGGGCGGGCTTCAGCCCGCCACCCACCTGCCCAAAACCCAACGTACATGGATCGGATGGGTTTGATGGCGGGCTGAAGCCCGCCCTACAGGGATTGGTGGGTTGAAAACCCACCCTACGTAGGATGGGCGTTCGCACCAATCACTCCCACTGTGACCCACCTCACAGCCCCAACCGCACCCGCCTGCTACACTTAACCCATCGGAACCCTCAGCAGGAGGCGCAGATGTCCACATCCATGATCCCCATCATCGCCCTCGGGTCGGCTGGTCTCTATTCCGTGGCCATGATCGCGATGAAGTTCTGGTGGAAACTCCCCGGTGTGGGTCTCGGCCTGCTGATCGTCGCGACCCTGCTGGCAGGGGCGACGCTGGAGCTTGCCGCGCTGCGCGAGGAACGGCTGGGCATCATTTATACCGGCATTCTGGGGGCCGAGGTTGTTCTGATCGCCGTCGCCTCGTTCTTTCTGTTTGGCGAAAACTTTTCATATCGCGAGGCGGCAGGCATTGGTCTGGTCATCCTCGGCACCGCGCTGGCCTGGGCATAAGGCAAACATTACCGGTTTGTGAAGTTTCCCTTAGGTAAGTTGCAACCTGCGCACTCCCTTCCAATCTGTTCAACAGGCCAGCAACGGCCCTGAACTTTGGAGGAGAGCCCATGACCAGATATATGACTGCCGGAGCAGCCGCTCTGGCAACTAGCCTCAGCTTTGCCACGGCTGCGATGGCCGAAACCACACCCGATCTGCGCGGTGCCTGGACGGGCACCTATACCAAGGTTTCGCCATCCCGGGTGACCACCGGCGATGCACCGCGCTTTCATCAGGGAGAGTGGGTGTTGGATATCCAGCAGCAGCAGGACAACTTGTTCTGGGGGCCCAGCATGTGGCGACCGGATGCTGGCACAGATTGGCGTGTGTTTGACGCCACCGGCACCATTAGTCTGGATGGGTCGGGCACCATCGGCATCGTCGAAAGCTCGGCCGATCCGCAGGTGGGTGTGAATGCGCTGGTGGATGCGCGCTATCAGGACGGCAAGATTTACGCGGATTTCCGTAGCCTGCGTCGCGGGACAACGTACAGCGTTGTGCTCGAACGTCAGGTGAACTGAAGCGTTTCCGGCCCGATCGGCTTTAGGGGGTACAGGAAGCACTGAGGTGCCGCGCGTAATAGGTAAACTCGGTCGGGTCGGAATGCTTCTCAAATACGGATACAGCGTCTCCTCAGGGGGGACGGGTCGGGCGGCATCTTGGCTGCAAGCGACAGGGTCCTGAACACACGGTGCCGGATTGCGGCGTTCCCCGGCATATGTGGTTTAGGGTCTCGCGAACCTTCAGCGCGGCTTAGCTTGTGGTCTGAGAGCTGTCCGGCCCCAGTTTCTCTGAACATCTCTGGCCAGGCAATGGTAAGCGCGGATCCGTCTGATTCGATGCTCTGAGGCTGTGAATACCCGCAATCGGCAACGAAATGGCCTTTGCGGGTGCAGAAAGTCAGGAAAATCGAGTCATTTCGTCGAATTCAGCGTTTTCCATTGCCAAGACCGCACGGCGTTTCGATTTCCGGAGTTATCCACAATTTTCTCCCGGCGGATATCAACACTTTATCCCCGTCTAATTCTCATGCTGCAGTGCTATTTTCTTGTCGGAACATGACCCGGATGTAACAGTTCTATTACCGCAACGGTTCTTAGGAACCAGGGTGGGACGCAAAGACCAAAGGGGGTCGAGGCAATAAGGGCAAGTCTTAGGATTAGCTTTTATATGCAGAGGCTTACCGGTGGATGGTCAGTTGAATTGGGTGTCAGACCCGGGTCAGATGATCAGACACTCAGAAGGTCGATGCGTGCTGCAAAGCATCTTAGGATGCCGAGCAGCGGCCGTGGCCTGTAACAGGGTCTGGGCAACTGGATCGTGGCGTCCCTCGGATGCATCGACCCGGCAAGGCGTCAGGAGTATCCGCAAGGGTACATGCATGGACCGCGTCTGCGCACCTGACGCCTTTTCTTTTTCTCTGGTTTTTCCAGGCTGCCACTCTGCCCCTGCAAAACGGGAACGGGGTTCTTGTGGATGCACAAGAACCCCGAAGTGTCAGATATGCAATGCCGCGTCTATGCACCTGTGCCAAGGAGTGTAACTTGGTTGGCTGTAATCTTCAACCATATCTTGTATGTAGAAGTTGTGCTTTCACAATATCCTGAACCGCGTCAGATATTTTGCTGAACGTCAGTTGCCGCGCCTTGAATGGCATCACCTGCTTTTTCGATATCTTTGCCAGCACCTTTGGCAGTCTCGCACGCGGCGAGAGAAAACAGTGCCAACCCTACCAGAATTGCTCGGATCATCAGTACCTCCATTTGATGTTCTAAGCATGGCCTAGCAGTTTTTATTTGCTGGAACCAGTATTTTACCGCGCTGACACGGGGCATAGAAACACGAAGCTGCAGACCAAATTGACCGCATGGATTGCGAAGGCAGGGTGTGGCCGCACCAACGTTAGAATGTTCGGGTCGGAAAGACTGGAACAACGCGTCTGGTGCGGTGGAAAGATAAACGAAATCAGTCCTTTTGGTCGCCGCAGAACAGCTCGTACACCACTTCAAGCATACGGCGCGGTCTGTCGTCAGCAAGTCGGTAGTAAATAGCCTTGCCTTCGCGTCGCGGAATCACAAGGCCTTCCAGACGAAGGCGGGACAGCTGCTGCGAGACAGCCGCCTGCCGCGCGGAAAGAAGATCCTCAAGCTCGGTCACGGATTTTTCGCCAGAGACCAGATGGCACAAGATCATCAATCGGCCTTCGTGACTGATCGCCTTGAGGAAATTCGATGCGCGGGTCGCATTTCCCGCCATCCGATCGAAATCGTCAGACGTCATATTCTGTGAAATCTGAGGCAATGCCATTGGTGTTTTCCTTTTGAGCCCTGGTGTCGGGGAACTTTTGTGAGTGTTTCGCTAAAGCGGTTCGCATTGCTACACGTTCTGCGCATGAATTTCCATATGCATGGATCAAAATGACGTGATGCGAAAAGGGGAACTTACAAACAAGCGCGTCAAACCAGGCCTTGACCGCTGCTGTTTCTGTGCGTTCGACATCAGACTATCCCCCTATTGTGGGCGGTTGGAGCGCGATCTGTTGTGCCCCCCTTGCAGCCCCCCCGTGGCGACACTAAGACTCGGGTAACGTTTCTTCGGGTAATGTCCCGATCCATAGCAAAACAGGCAGGTTCTCATGTTCGATCCCGTTGACACCTATATGAATACGCTCGTTCCCATGGTCGTCGAGCAGACCAGCCGGGGTGAACGCGCGTATGATATTTTCTCGCGCCTTCTGAAAGAGCGGATCATTTTCATCAACGGCCCGATCCACGACGGGATGAGCCACCTGATCGTCGCGCAATTGCTGCATCTTGAGGCGGAAAATCCGAACAAAGAAATCTCGATCTACATCAACTCTCCCGGTGGCGTCGTCACCAGCGGTTTGTCGATTTACGATACAATGCAGTATATCAAGCCGAAATGTTCCACATTGGTGATCGGTCAGGCGGCCTCGATGGGGTCGGTTTTGCTGGCCGGGGGCGAGAAGGGAATGCGTTTCTCGCTGCCCAACAGCCGGATCATGGTGCACCAGCCCAGTGGCGGCTATCAGGGCCAGGCCAGCGACATCATGATTCACGCGGCCGAGACGCAAAAACTGAAGGATCGCCTTTATGACATATACGTGCGTCATACCGGCCAGACCAAAAAGGCGGTTGAAAAAGCGCTGGATCGTGACAACTTCATGAGCCCGGAAGAGGCGAAAGACTGGGGTCACATCGACGAAATCGTCGAAAATCGCGCCAAAATGGATGGTGACGAGGCCTAAGAATATCTCCCCACGTCTTGGGCGTGGGGACCATTTTTGAGATTGTAGCCGCCCCGGTGGTGGCCTAAGCTGCACCAACATGTGGCATGCGCGGTTCCACACAGACCGCAGGGACGAAGCCCGAAAGGTAGAACATGGCGACGAATTCAGGCGGTGACGGCAAAAACACGCTCTACTGCAGCTTCTGCGGCAAGAGCCAGCATGAGGTGCGCAAGCTGATTGCCGGCCCCACCGTCTTCATCTGTGATGAATGCGTCGAGCTGTGTATGGACATCATCCGCGAAGAGACGAAGGCCAGCGGCCTGAAATCCAGCGATGGCGTTCCAACACCCAAAGACATTTGTGAGGTGCTGGACGATTACGTAATCGGTCAGGCCACCGCTAAACGGGTTCTGTCGGTGGCGGTGCACAACCACTACAAGCGTCTGAACCACGCGCAAAAGGCAGGCAGCGATATTGAGCTGGCCAAGTCCAACATTCTGCTGATCGGTCCGACCGGCTGCGGTAAGACGCTGCTGGCGCAGACGCTGGCGCGCATTCTGGATGTGCCGTTCACCATGGCAGACGCAACCACACTGACCGAAGCCGGGTATGTGGGTGAGGATGTTGAAAACATCATCCTCAAGCTGCTGCAGTCCAGCGAATACAATGTCGAACGCGCGCAGCGCGGCATCGTCTATATCGACGAGGTCGACAAGATCACCCGCAAATCCGAAAACCCGTCCATCACGCGTGACGTGTCGGGCGAGGGTGTACAGCAGGCGCTGCTGAAGCTGATGGAAGGCACCGTGGCCAGTGTACCGCCGCAGGGCGGGCGCAAACATCCGCAGCAGGAATTCCTGCAAGTGGATACCACGAACATCCTTTTCATCTGCGGTGGTGCTTTTGCAGGTCTGGATAAGATCATCGCGCAACGCGGCAAAGGCTCGGCCATGGGCTTTGGTGCCGACGTGCGGGACAATGATGAACGTGGCGTGGGTGAGATTTTCAAGGATCTCGAGCCCGAGGATTTGCTGCGGTTCGGCCTGATTCCGGAATTCGTTGGTCGTCTGCCGGTTCTGGCAACGCTGGAGGATCTGGACGAAGATGCACTGGTCACAATCCTGACCAAACCCAAGAACGCTCTGGTCAAGCAGTACCAGCGCCTGTTCGAATTAGAAGACGCCGAGCTGGCCTTTACTGATGATGCGCTGAAGTCGATCGCCAAGAAGGCCATCGAACGCAAAACCGGCGCGCGCGGGCTGCGCTCGATCCTCGAGGATATCCTTCTGGACACCATGTTCGAACTTCCGGGCATGAAGAACGTAACCGAAGTGGTGGTGAACGAAGAAGCGGTGTCGTCTGACAAGCAACCACTGATCATCTATGCGGATGCCGCGGAATCAGCTTCGGCAGGGTAAGGCACAACAAGAATTACCAAGACGGCGCGGGATTGACCGCGCCGTTTTCTTTTGGAGGGAAGCATGAAAATCAGGCGCATTTCATCTGGCGGAGAATTCGAGGCCAAAATCGGCTATTGTCGTGCTGTGGTTGCAAATGGTTTCGTCTTTGTCGCCGGGACTTGCGCCCAAGGTGACAACGTGCCGGAGGACATTGTAGGGCAGTGCAAGTCGTCCTTGGAGGCGATTGGAAAAGCGCTGGCCGAGGCTGGAGTCGGTTTTGCGGACGTAGTTCGGGTCAATTACTATTTGCCGGACATGAATGAGTTCGAACTTTGCTGGCCGTTGTTGGTAGAAGCTTTTGGTGACAACCCACCGGCAGCGACGGTGATCGAATGCAATCTCATAACACCCGAGGACCGCATCGAAATCGAAGTGACCGCGGCTCTGCCGCAATAGAGGGTGCGGTTTTTGTGACACTGGACCTTAGCCCGCCTTTGGTCCATATCTGCGGGTACAGAAATGCCGGAGGCAGCTGATGGGAATCCTAAACAGTCTTTTGCGGGCCGTGACCTGGTGGAACGGATCCACATTGAACACGCAGATTTACACATCGCGTAAGGGTATCAAGGTCGGTGAAGACGACGAAGGCAACGTGTTCTATCACAATGCCGACGACAGCAGACGCTGGGTTATTTTCAATGGTGAGGCCGAGGCAAGCCGAGTTGACCCCGATTGGCATGGCTGGCTGCACCGCACCTGGGATGAGCCGCCGACGGACAAACCGCTGAAACACAAATCCTGGGAAAAACCGCATCAGGAAAATCTGACAGGCTCTGCTTTGGCTTATGCACCAGCAGGTTCTTTGCGCCGCCCGGACCCGGTCGAGCGTAAGGACTACGAGGCCTGGAGCCCGGAATAACACGAGGCGAGCAATGTCGAGTTATAATGCAACCGAAGTTCTGGTCGGTGGGGTCGTCTTAGCCTGTGCCGTCGCATTTGGCGTTTACGCCAGCCAATCCACCGGCCTGTCGCAAAGCAGTGGCGGCTATGAACTGGGCGCCTCTTTCCGTTCCTTAGAAGGGGTAGGCGTCGGCACTGACGTACGCCTTGCTGGTGTCAAGATCGGCACTGTAACCGGTGTAGACCTGAATCCCGAAACCTATCGCGCCGATACCACCTTCTCGATCTCTGACGGAATTCTGGTGCCGGACGACAGCGCGATTGTCATCTCATCCGAAGGGCTGTTGGGCGGCAACTTTGTCGAGGTTATGCCGGGTGGTTCGCCTTTCTACTTTGAAGCGGGCGATCAAGTCGAAGATACGCAAGGTGCCGTCAGTCTGATTTCCCTGCTGGTCAAGTTTGTGGCCGGGGACGGAAGCGAATGAAGCGATTTGCCCTGATTGTAGCGTTGCTGGTCGCGACGGGGGCCACGGCCCAGCAAAAAGCCCAATCCGGTCCTGGCGCAATGCTGCGTGGTCTGGACAAGGTCAGCGGTCAGACCGTCGATGTTGAAATGCGGAATGGTCAGACACTGCCGGTTTTTGGGTTGGATGTGGCCTTGGGCGATTGCCGCTATCCAGCGGACAACCCGACCGGTGATGCGTTTGCCTACCTGACGATCTGGGAAAAAGGCGGGACAGATCAACTGTTTGACGGCTGGATGATTGCCACGTCGCCCGCGCTGAACGCGCTGGACCATGCGCGTTATGACGTCTGGGTGATGCGCTGTATCACTGCGTCCGGTGACTGAGGCACTGCTGCCTCGAAATCCGCACTGGCATTGATCGCCTCTTCAAGCGTATTCCGATATTGCGTGCGCGGAATTTCGATCGCCCCCAGAGACGCCAGATGAGCGGTCAGAAATTGCGTATCAAACAGCCGAAATCCGGTTTGGCGCAGGCGGTCCACAAGATAGGCCAGCGCGATTTTCGAGGCATCCTTTCGGCGGGAAAACATGCTTTCGCCGAAAAACGCCGCACCTAGCGAAACGCCGTAGACGCCGCCGACCAGTACATCTTCTTCCCAAACCTCTAGTGAATGGGCCCGACCCGAGAGGTGGAGTTGTTGATAAAGGCGGCGCAACTCGGCATTGATCCAGGTGTCTGCCCGATCGGCGCAGCCGTCGACCACTCCGGCAAAATCTCGGTTGATGCTGATAGCATAACCGGACTTTCGAATGCGGCGTGCAAGGCTGCGCGAGATATGAAAGCCATCTAGCGGAAAAACGCCACGAAACTTGGGATCGACCCAAAACAGTTCCGGGTCATCGCGGTGCTCGGCCATCGGGAAAATTCCGATGGAATAGCCGTGTAGCAATAGTTCCGGGGTCAGGCTCATGCGCGATACTTGGGGACCAGAGCGCAAGCGCCCTCTGGTCCCGTGACATTATTGGGCCATATTCGCCGCAAGCCAGTGTTCCAGCCAATGAATGTTGTAATCACCGTTGTGGATTTCCGGCTCTTGCAGCAATGCATGGAACAGCGGCACGGTTGTATCGATACCGTCCACGATCAGTTCGCCCAATGCGCGATCTAGTCGTGCCAGCGCCTCGGCCCGGTCGCGGCCATGTACGATCAGCTTGGCAATCAGCGAGTCGTAATAGGGTGGAATCGAATACCCATCATACAGCGCCGAATCCATCCGCACACCCAGACCGCCGGGGGCATGAAAGGCCGAGATTCTGCCCGGGCAGGGTGAGAAGTTGGGCAGCTTTTCTGCATTGATCCGGACCTCGATGGCGTGGCCGTTGATCACAAGATCATCCTGACCAAACGACATCGCTTCTCCAGCTGCGACGAGAATTTGTTCGCGCACCAGATCGACGCCAAAGATGCCTTCGGTCACCGGGTGTTCCACCTGCAGGCGGGTGTTCATCTCGATGAAGTAGAACTCGCCGTTCTCATACAAGAACTCGATGGTTCCGGCGCCGATATAGTTGATCTTGGCCACGGCGTCCGCGCAGATTTTACCGATCTTGGCGCGCTCTTCCGGGGTGATGCTGGGGCCGGGTGCCTCTTCAAACACCTTCTGGTGGCGGCGCTGTAGTGAGCAGTCGCGTTCGCCCAGATGTACAGCCTTGCCCTTGCCGTCGCCAAAGACCTGAATCTCAATATGGCGGGGAGTGGTCAGGTATTTCTCGATATAGACCTCGTCATTGCCAAAGGCGGCTTTGCCCTCGGCGCGCGCGGTCATAAATGCGCTTTCCATCTCATCCGCGCTCATCGCGACTTTCATGCCGCGACCGCCGCCGCCAGCGGTGGCTTTGATGATGACGGGATAACCAAATTCCTCGCCGATTTTCTTGGCCGCCTCCAGATCGGGCACGCCGCCGTCGGAACCTGGAACGCAAGGCACACCCAGTGCTTTCATCGTGTCCTTGGCGGTGATCTTGTCGCCCATGACACGGATGTGCTCGGCGGTGGGGCCGATAAAGGTGATGCCGTGATCTTCGACGATCTGCACGAATTCGGCATTCTCGGACAGGAAGCCATAGCCGGGGTGGATCGCTTGTGCCCCAGTGATTTCACAAGCCGAGATGATCGCGGGCACCGACAAGTAGCTTTGCGGGCTGGGCGGAGGGCCGATGCAGACCGATTCGTCCGCCATGCGCACATGCATCGCGTCGCTATCGGCGGTGGAATGGACGGCGACCGTCTTAATCCCCATCTCGCGGGCAGCGCGGATGACCCGCAGGGCGATCTCGCCTCGGTTGGCAATCAGGATCTTGTCGAACATGGGACCGCCTTACTCAACGATGACCAGAGGGGTGCCGAATTCCACCGCATCACCGTCACCGACCAGAATGCGTTTGATGGTTCCGGATTTGGGCGCGTGAATGTGGTTCATGGTTTTCATCGCTTCGACGATCAGCAGAGTATCGCCTTCGGACACCGATGCACCGACGCTGATGAAGGAAGGTGCGCCCGGTTCGGGCTGCATATAAACGGTT
Organism: Ruegeria sp. CDSB029; assembly: GCF_059611125.1. NCBI lineage: Bacteria > Pseudomonadati > Pseudomonadota > Alphaproteobacteria > Rhodobacterales > Roseobacteraceae > Ruegeria > Ruegeria sp. CDSB029. The sequence continues at coordinate 12,792 of NZ_JBXWOX010000015.1, read as the reverse complement.
CCTACCATGGGCGAGGTGACAGCGCCCGGGTGGCTGGCCGGATCTTCCTGTGCCGCTGGGGCTTCGACAGGTGCAGCGGCTGCTGCCACGGGTGCTGGCGCCGCTGCCGGTACGGCCATCTGAACAGGGGCGGGCGCGACCTGCGACATACGGCTGACGCGGACATTCAAACTGTCGTCGTCACCATATTCGCGCATGACTTCCAGTTCGGTCAGGTCATTTTCGCGCAGCAGTTCGGCCAGTGCCTTGATGAATGCCACATCCGCTTCGTGTTTGGTATCTGTCATGAGTGTCCTCGACGGTTCCCCTTTGGCCCGTCTGTTCTCGCGGGCTTTGGTCTGATTACGCAGCGTTATAAGCTATGCGCACGGTCATGAAAAGCGCAGTCTCGGCATGTCAGATGGGGGTTTTGCCCAATATTTCGAGGGGGAAACGGATTAGAGGGGCATGCCTGAGAGTTTTGCCACAAGTTCCGGTAGTTTGCGTGCGCCGAACTTCTCCAGCAAACGGGCGCGGTAAGCTTCGATTGTGCGATAGCTCAGCCCCAGCTCGACGCCGATTTCCTTGGCGGACAGACCTCGGCAGGACATGATCGCAACTTCGCGTTCGCGGGTTGTCAGTTCGACCAGCGGGCGGTCTTCGGAGATGTCGGAAAAGCTCCAGATGCCATGGCGAAACGGGTCGTCCGGTGTCAGGGATCGTCCGCGTGCACGGCACCAGAACAAGTCCCCGTCGCGTCGGCGCATGACCCGTTCGTCTGTGTAATATCCTGTGTCCTGCATCGCTTTCAGGCCTCGCTGTCCGATCCTCTCCCAATCCGCGACCGAGGGGTAGAGGTGCAGCAGAGGCATATTGCGATACTCTGCCTCTTCGCCGCCAAAGGTGCGGGCGAATTGCAAATTGCAGCGTCGGATGATGCGGTTTTCCAACTCGACCAATCCGATAGGGGCATATTCGAAAGCTGGATCGCTCATCCGGCTATCGTGCAAGGAATTCGGGAAAATTAGAAGAGGGTGGATGCAGATTTGGCAGATTGGGCACCGATTGCTGGGGTGGAAGGTAAGGGCTATCCGTAAACACAGTTGTGAATGCTGTAAACGGACTATGAAAATTGGCCTTTAAGCTATAGAAATTTAATGGGAGTTTTGAAAAGAATGGATCGAATTGGGTGATGGAACATGCGCGACACGCTGACGGGTAGCCGCATTCGCGAGCGACGCCAAATCTCAGGTCTGCGGCAGGCCGAGCTTGCGCGTCAAGTTGGGATCTCGGCGTCTTACTTGAATTTGATCGAACACAATCGCCGCCGGATCGGGGGCAAGCTGCTGGTGGATATCGCCAATGCGCTGTCTGTTGAGCCTTCGCTGCTCACCCAAGGGATTGAGGCTACGCTGATTTCGGCGCTGCGCGAGGCTGCTGCAGATGCGGTTGGACAACAGGCCGAAGTGGATGCGCTGGAAGAGTTCGCAGGCCGGTTTCCCGGGTGGGCCGGAGTTCTGGCGCAGATGCATCGCCGGGTCGTCTCACTTGAGCGCACGGTTGAAACCCTGTCCGACCGACTGACGCATGATCCACATCTTGCCGCGTCGATGCACGAGGTGCTGTCAACGGCCGCTGCCATTCGTTCAACGGCAGGGATTCTGGCCGACACGCAGGAAATCGAGCCCGAGTGGCGCGATCGGTTTCACCGCAACCTGCACCAGGATGCTGAAAGGCTTGCTGACAGTTCCAAGTCTCTGGTGGCATATTTGGATGATTCTGACGCGGCCGACGACCGTCGCGGTGTGCCCTCGGAGGATGCTGAGGCTTTTTTTCAAGCCAACAGCCACCATTTCCCGCAGATCGAAGCAGGCGGAAGCGGTGCGGACATTGACCTGAGCGCGATTGAATCGGCGGCAGCGCGGACTGTGACCAAGGGATATCTGGATACCTACGCCGCAGATGTCAGAGCCATGCCCCTGGACGACGTGCAGAAGGCTCTGACCGAGGCCGAGCCTGATCCGCTGGCTCTGGCGGCACGGTTTTCAGTAGATATCCCGACAGTCCTGCGGCGGCTGGCTACATTGCCCGAAGGATATCTAGGGCGGCCCACCGGGCTGGTGGTCTGTGACGCGTCCGGCAGTATCCTGTTCAGTAAATCCGTGCCGGGTTTCGCCATGCCACGCTTTGGCGAAGCCTGTCCGTTCTGGCCCATCTTTCAGGCGCTGAACAGACCATTGGTTCCGATCCGCAAACGTGTCGTGCAATTGGGGCGAACGGCGGCCGAGTTCGACTGCTATGCCTACGCGTGGCCGCAGGCGGTTTCAGGATATGACGATGCGCCCGCCTATCATTCAGTCATGCTTGTCCGAGCGGTGGAAGAGGGGGCTCCGAGCGCGCAATCCGTGACCCGGGTCGGCCCAAGCTGCCGGGTCTGTCCGAATGACGCCTGCGCATCGCGCCGCGAGCCGTCGATTTTGAGCGAAGGTTTTTGACAGTTTCCTGACAGAAGGCTTAAGCTGACGCCGACAGGTTCACGGACAGAACCTGTCATGGGGAGGGATGGAACATATGAGCCGCAAGGTTCTGTTAATTGAGGATGAGCCCAACATCGCTGAGGCCATTCGATTTTTGCTGACCCGCGAGGGATGGCACGTTGAAACGCACGCAGAAGGGTCGGATGCGATAGAAGTCATCCAGGGCGCAAATCCTGATCTGGTCATACTGGACGTTATGCTGCCCGGCAAAAGCGGGATGGAGATTTTGCGCAACCTGCGCGAGCTTGAGGGCATGCAGCATTTGCCCGTTTTGATGCTGACCGCGCGCGGGCAATCGCGCGACCGGGAAATGGCCGAAAATGCCGGGGTCAGCCGCTTTATGACCAAACCGTTTTCCAACGCCGAAGTGCTGACAGCGGTGCGAGACCTGCACGCGCAGGCAACGCGGTCATGAACTCGGGCGAAGATCGCAAACCCCAAGGGGTCCGGCCTTCGCTATTTCTCGAGCGTCAGAGCTATCGCCGCCGCAGGTTGATGGATGCCGCGCGCTTATTGCCTATTCTGGGGGCCGCTCTTGTTGCCATTCCCTTGCTGTGGCCAAGCCAAGGCTCATCTGAAGATGGTGTGCCGCTGTCTTCAGCAATTCTGTATATCTTCACGTGCTGGGCTTTGCTGATAGCAATCAGTCTGATCTTTGGATTTGCAGCCAGACGAATGGTTGCAAGTGACGATGCCGAGGCAGCGTCGGATTGATGGCCACACTAAACGTTCTGATCCTGGTTTGCCTCGGCTATGTCGTTCTGTTGTTCGGGGTGGCTTTTGTCGCTGACCGGATGGCGGCCGCCGGCCGAGGGGCGTGGTTGCGGTCTCCGCTGATCTATACATTGTCACTGTCGATCTATTGCACGGCGTGGACCTTTTATGGCGCGGTCGGAAACGCTGCGCGGTCCGGGTTAGAGTTCGTCACGATTTACCTTGGGCCGACGCTGGTGATGCTCAGCTGGTGGTGGGGGTTGCGCAAGCTCGTGCGGGTAGGCCGCACCCAGCGGGTAACCTCCATCGCGGACCTGATTTCGTCGCGATACGGAAAATCCAACACGCTGGCCATTTGCGTGACCATTCTGGCCGTTTTGGGTGGAACGCCTTACATCGCGTTGCAGCTGCAATCCATTACCCTATCTTTTTCCATCTTTGCCGAGGCCGATCCCTCGGGCCTCTACCGAGAAGGTTCCAGTGTGTTTTGGGTAGCTGCGGGCCTGGCGGTGTTTGCAATCCTGTTTGGTACTCGAAACCTGGATGCGAATGAGCGTCACCACGGCGTGGTCACCGCCATTGCGTTGGAATCGGTCGTCAAACTGTTTGCCTTGCTTGCGGTTGGTGTCTTCGTGGTTTGGGGCATTGCGGGTGGGATTGGCCCGATGATGGATCGCATCGATGCCTCGGAAATCGGGCAATGGAACGTGGATGCCGGACGTTGGACGACCTTCATTTTCCTCTCGGCCGCCGCATTCATCTGTTTACCGCGGATGTTTCAGGTGATGGTGGTAGAGAACGCGGATGAGGGGCACCTCAGAACCGCTGCCTGGGCTTTCCCGTTATATCTGCTGTTGATGAGCCTGTTTGTGGTGCCCATCGCCGTCGTGGGGCTGGATTTGATGCCCGAAGGCTCGAACCCTGACCTGTTTGTGCTGACGGTGCCCTTGTCGCAGGGGAACGACTGGCTGGCGATGCTGTCGTTTATCGGCGGGTTTTCCTCGGCCACGTCCATGGTCATCGTGACGGCAATGGCGCTGTCGACCATGGTGTCGAACCATCTGGTCATGCCGATCTGGCTAAGCACGCAAGGGGGCGCGGGTTCAGTCTCGGGGGACGTGCGCAACGTGGTGCTGATGGCGCGGCGCGTGTCCATCGCGGTCATCATGGCGCTAGGTTACTATTATTACCGCTTGTCGGGCGGTGGGGCGGCGCTGGCGTCGATCGGGCTGGTGGCCTTTGCGGGCATTTCCCAGATCCTGCCAGCGCTGGTTGGTGGGTTGTTCTGGCGCGGGGCCACGCGCACCGGAGCGCTCGTTGGGCTGACGGTTGGATTCGTGCTGTGGATCTACACCTTGTTACTGCCGGGGATGGGGGGCGCGATAATGCCCGACTCGGTACTGCAAAACGGCCCCTTCGGGTGGGGCTGGTTGCGGCCGAGGGCCCTGTTCGGGATCGAAGGAATGGACCCCATGGTCCACTCGGTCATGTGGTCATTGGCGTTGAACACGGCTGCGTTCTGCGCTGCGTCCTTGCTGAGTTTCCCAAGCCCGTTGGAGCGTCTGCAGGGCGCGCAGTTCGTCAATGTTTTTGACCACTCGGTCTCACCTGCTGGCTGGACCGGGTCGGTGGCGCAAAGCGAAGACCTGATGATCATGACACAGCGCATTCTGGGCTCTGGCCCGGCGCAGGAGTTCTTTCAGCACGAGGCCGAAGCACAGGGTGGACGGACAAGCCTGCCGGAGCCCACGCCGGGATTTTTGGAAAGACTGGAACGTGAACTCAGCGGCTCGGTCGGCGCGGCCACGGCCCATGCGATGATCGGGCAGATTGTCGGTGGATCGTCCGTTTCGGTTGAGGACTTGCTTGCGGTGGCTGACGAGTCGGCGGAACTGTTGGAGTATTCCAGCCAGCTTGAGGCCAAATCCGCCGAGCTCAGCCGTACCGCGCGCCAATTGCGGGAGGCGAATACCAAGCTGACACAGATCTCGGAACAAAAAGACGGGTTCCTTAGTCAGGTCAGCCATGAACTTCGGACGCCGATGACCTCAATCCGAGCCTTTTCCGAGATCATGCGCGATACGGACGGTCTGAGTGCCGAAGAGCAAACGCGCTATGCCGCGATTATCCATGATGAGGCGCTACGTCTGACACGCCTGCTGGATGATTTGCTGGACCTGAGCGTTCTGGAAAGCGGTCGTGTGAGCCTGAATATGGGTGGGGATACCCTTAGTTCGGTCTTGGATCGGGCGGTCTCCAGCGCATTGGCGGGGTCGCATCCAAAACTCAGGATTCGCCGCTCGCGACCGTCCGAGCGTATTCCGTTGAACACGGATCTTGATCGGTTGGGGCAGGTCTTTATCAATCTGATTTCGAACGCGCAGAAATACTGCGACGCGGATGAACCCGTTCTGACCATCTCGGCCCATGATGTCGGGGGGCAGGTCGTCATTGATTTCACCGATAACGGCAGTGGTATCCCGCCCGAAGCGCAATCGATGGTGTTCGAAAAGTTTGCCCGTGTCGGTGGGGACAAGGCGGGTGGCGCTGGTCTGGGGCTGGCGATCTGCCGCGAGATCATGCAGCGTTTGGGCGGCGAGATCAGTTATCTTCCCGGGCAGGGCGGCGCGGCCTTTCGCGTCCGCCTTCCGTTGGCGCACCGGCAAGCTGCGCAATAATGCGAACATAAAGACATTGGTAACCCGCCTCAGGTTAGACCGGATACCAGGTTCAAAAACTCAAATCGGTATCGGGCATGACGCAGTCTGTCAGCACAGCTTTGGCGCGCAAACTTTCGGCAGGACAAGGGGAACAAGGTGAAAAGCCGCGTTCCGTTCTTCGTGCCCTGCGACTGGCCTTTGCGCGAACGGCAGGGGATCGGTTTCAGCTGCCGTTATCGGTGATCGGTGCAAGACAGTCTCTCAAAGCTCAGGACACGCTGGCCGAGGTGGTTGATGCGGACTGGATGCTGTTGCGCCTAGGCAACGCGGACGGGATGTCCGCTGCGATTTGCGCGGATATGGGGGTCGTGTCAGCGATCGTGCAAGTGCAGACAATTGGTGAAGTTATGCCGAGCCCGCCAACAGCGCGGGAGTACACAGATACGGATGCGGCAATGGTGGCGCCGCTGGTCGAAGACGCTTTGATCAGGGCCGTCGCGCTGGTCGATACAGCCGCCGATCAATCCAGTCTTGCCGGTTATGAATTCCGGGCGCGGATGGCGGATCTGCGTTCATTGTCGCTGGCTATGGTCGAAGACGCATATCGCGTGTTTTACCTGACGGTAGAACTTGGCGGCGGGCTACGACAGGGGCAGATCACAGTCCTGTTGCCCGATACACCGTCAGAGCAGGGGGCCGATGATGAAATTCAAGTTGCTGCCGGCCCGAAGCTTGAGCAAGCGTCGGGGGTTGTCCGGGCCGAATTGAATACGGTGATCGGTAGGATGTCAGTGCCATTGGTAACCCTGTCCGGGCTGTCAGTTGGGGATGTCCTTCCGTTGACCGGATCACGGCTGGATCGTGCGGAAATCCTGACAATTGGTCGAACGCGGGCTGCAATTGGACGTTTGGGACAATGCGGAGGAATGCGCGCAGTACGGTTGAACGAATGTGCTTCGGCTGCGGCGCTGGAGCAAGCTGAAATGCCCGAGTTTCTGGAAGCGCGAAGCAGCGCGCCAGTTCCGGACACTCTGAAAGATCCGATGCCAATCGATCCCGCGCATGAGGTCGTACCGATAGATGAAGTGGCATTGAACGAATTGGAGGGCGATCTGGGCTTTGGTAGCCCGGATCAGATGGCGGCCGAGATTTCGCAACTGGCAGGTCTGAAGGGATTGGACGACGTTCCCGATGCAACCTGACCTGAGCGCCAAAGGTCCTTAGCCGTCAGAACCGCGCATATGCTCCAGCGCGGGGCGCAGGTTGTCCAGCATGTAACCTGCCTTGGTTGTGGCCTCGAGGATCTCGTCCGCGCTCATGTGGTCGCACTGACCCAAAGCCCAAACCACCGAGCAGCGCGTGCCCGACGCGCAATAGGCTAAGACGGGGCCAGAGCAGCTTTCAGCCAATTCTCGTTGCAGGGCAACATTGCCGGGCGTCATGGTCTGGTGGGTCAGTTCCAGAACCTCATATTCCATCCCGGCCGCCCGGACAGCCTGTCCGATTGCATCCGACTGCATGGTTGGTGGAACTTCCGTATTCGGACGGTTGCAGATGACCTTAACGAAACCTGCTGCGGCGATGGCTGGGACGTCCTCGACCGTGATTTGGGGCGAGACGGCATAGCGGGGGGTTATTGGTCGAATCTCCATGGCAATTGCTTAGGCCGCGTTTGCGGATCTGTCCAGTTGCGCACCAAGTCCGGGCGCCGCAAACATTCCCGTGATCATCGCAGCCAGAAACACAGCGCCGCCAAGGCCGCCATAGGTGATGGACGCGATAGCGGGTCCGGGACACAGCCCGGACAAGCCCCAGCCCATACCAAACATCACGGAACCGATAATCAGGCGGCGGTCCAGCTCGGGCGGGCTCATCTTAGGAAACTGACCACCGGTCAGCGGTCTGCGGTGGGCAGTCATTCTCCAGGCGATGAGCATCGGCAGGATCGCGCCGCCCATCACAAATGCCAGAGTGGGATCCCAGTTTCCAAACACATCCAGCCACCCCTGAACCTTGGTGGTATCGGTCATGCCCGAAATCAAAAGGCCGGCACCAAACAGAGATCCGGCCAGCATCGATATGAGAACCCGCATCAAATCAGCCCCCATACATGGCGCATCAGGGCAATTGTTGCCCCACCTGCGCCGATATAGATCAACGTCGCGATGATGCCCCTGACAGAGAATCGAGAGATACCGCATACCCCGTGCCCCGAGGTGCATCCATTGGCAATGCGCGTTCCTGCGCCAACCAAAAGGCCGGCGATGACGATCACTGTGAAATTGTCGGTCAGATGGGTCATGGGCGTAGAAGAGAGCAGGGGGCTCAAAATAAGCGGCGTCGCGATGACGCCTGCGATGAAGCTTAGGCGTTCTAACGTGCGGTCACTGCCATCAACCAGCCCGCCAAGAATCCCACTGGCGCCCATGATGCGCCCATTGCCCAGAAGGTAGACTGCAGCGCCCAGCCCGATCAGCAAGCCACCGGCAAGCCCCCAAATCCATTCAATGTACATTCGCTATCCTCAGTTCGCCCGATGGGTCTGCGTCACAACTTGTTGATCGGCACCTTCAGGAACACGTCGCCCTGTTCATCCGCAGGCGGCATCTGCCCGGCCCGCATGTTAACCTGCAAAGACGGCAGGATCAGGCGAGGCATGGGCAGGGTTGCGTCGCGGGCATCGCGCATCTCGACAAATTCCTCGATTGATTTGCCTTGGCCGATATGGACGTTCAGGGCTTTTTGCTCTCCGACTGTTGTCTCCCAGGCAAATTCATCACGCCCCGGAGCTTTGTAGTCATGGCCGACAAAGATTCGTGTCTCATCCGGTAGTGCCAGGATCTTCTGGATCGACTCGAACAGCATTTCCGAAGACCCGCCGGGAAAATCGCACCGCGCGGTGCCGAAATCCGGCATGAACAGCGTGTCACCGACAAAAGCCGCGTCTCCGATCACATATGTCATGCAGGCGGGCGTATGGCCGGGCGTGTGGAAAACATCGCCACGCATCTGCCCAACATGGAAGCTGTCGCCATCGCGGAACAAAGCATCAAACTGACTGCCGTCGCGCTGAAACTCGGTCCCTTCGTTGAAGATTTTCCCGAAAGTTTCCTGGATCGTCACGATCTGTTCACCGATGCCGATTTTTCCGCCCAGTTCCTGCTGCAAATAGGGTGCCGCTGAAAGGTGGTCGGCATGCACATGGCTTTCCAGAATCCACTCGACCCTTAGCTCATTGTCGCGAACATAAGCGACAATCTGATCCGCCGAGTCGGTCTTTGTTCGGCCTGAGGCGTGATCGAAGTCCAGAACGCTGTCGATGATTGCGCAGGCCGTCCCCTCGGGTTCTTGTACGAGGTACGAGACCGTATTGGTGTCAGGGTCGAAAAACGCTTTCACAATTGGTGTCATTTGGCTCTCCGTCAGCGCGCAACTCATCATATATGTTTTTCAGAATATGATGCAACCGGCAATCTTTGATTTGATGCGTGTCAAGGCAAGTTAATCCAATTCCGATTAGAATTTAATCATTCTGCCTTAGGTTGCCGATACCGGGTGGGCGACAGGCAGTTTTCCGCGCGTTTGTTCGCCAGGATAACCAGGTCTTAAAACCGTTACCTATATCGGCGACAGTGAAGGAAATTGGGAGGAATAAAATGTCTGCAAAAAGTTTGTATTCCGAAGCCGAACACCTGGAGCAAAAGCTGCAGAATGCCTGTTTTGAGACCCGGCTTGCGCTTCAGCCCAGTGTAACCAAAGTGATTGATCGGATGCGTCAGGAAGGCATGCACGTGCCATCGCGCCTGCGACACCTGGATGCGGCTTTGTGCGAAGATGTCATCGAGGCGCAGTTCGACAATATGCCGGTCTGAGGCGAAGTGTCAGCTGAACGAGATTCCCAAGATCACCAGCATCAGGCCAATCACCGAAAGAAAAAGCGACGCCAGATTCCACGGCAGGACGCTTTGAACGGCGGCGCGCAATTCATCGTCCGACAGGCCGGATTTGCGCGCTTTCATCACACGCAGGATACACCAAACCAGACCCAGCAGGCCTGCAAGTGACAGGGCGGCACCGCCCCAGGTGATGATTTCGAACATGGTTCCCCACATTTTCCGCAAATCCTGGTTGCGCTTAGCGGATCGACTGACCGCGCACAAGCCCATCGAGGATTGGATGCTTGCAGCTCACGCGGCGGCAATGTATCCGGCTAACTGCCGTTGCTAATGCATCAGATCGCAGCCTTTTGGAGAGATAAATATGGAAGACGTGACCGAAGATCAGGCCGCCGCCAACTACCGTGTGACAGCGGGCGAGCTGCGTCAGTTCGTGGAACGGATCGAACGCCTGGATGCCGAGAAAAAGGATCTGGCGGAGCAGCAGAAAGAGGTCATGGCCGAAGCCAAAGCCCGCGGTTACGACACAAAGGTGATGCGCAAGGTCATCGCGCTGCGCAAACGCGACAAGGACGATATCGCCGAAGAAGAGGCGGTTCTTGAAATGTATAAGGAAGCGTTGGGCATGTGAGCCGCGCCTGGGGTTAGGGTTTCAGGACCTTTACCCCGGCCATCGTTTCCAACCTGGTCAGATCCTGCTCGTACAGTTCGGAAAATGCGTCGATGATCTCGTCGCTCCAGCCGGGCAGGTCCAGTTCTTCTTCCATTTTGTCCGGCTGAGCATGGTTTGCCAGAATGTCTGCAAGAACGTCACGGGTCTCAGCCTGTGAAAGCGTCGAAACCTGGTCCAGAATCGCCTGCGCTTGTGACTGACCTTCTTCGGTCAGCAGTGAGATCAGCAGGTCATACTCATCTTTGATCGTGGCGTCCGCAGCAAGCCCGCCGACGCTGCGCACAACGTCCCCCCACAGCAGCGGGATGTCCTCATTGCACCACAGGGTGATCTGCACTGCGGGGGCAAAGTCGCGAACATCTTCGATCATCTCAACCCAGCTGAGGTGACTAAGATCATTGTTGCGGATCACGTCCTCGCGCGCCTGTTCCGCTAAAGACATCAGGTATTTCGGGATAAAACTGCCGGGGTTCCTGAGCGCCAGAAACAATTCTAACTGACAATCGCTAAAGGCCTCTTCCAGAACAGACACTCGTTTGCCCGCGAAGGGATAGAATTGCCCGTCCGCGAGCACCGAATCTTTCTCACCAATGAAACCCTCACTGGAAAAAATGGCTCGCGCTACCTCTGGTTGGATCGGCAGATTGCTCCGGATGCGTTCAATCTCATCTGGCAACGGCGGTCGTGTATTTAGTGCTTGGAATGCCGGTTTGAATACTTGCCGGTAACGACGAGGGCCAAAATAAGAAACTCTATTTTGGGCCAGAGCGGCTCCATTGGTTTGCAACGATCTGAGCAGCCGCCCTTCATCGGTAAAAGCTGCGCCTGCGTGGATAGCAACCTGCATGATTGGTTCTTGTCCTTGCATTCCTGAACCTGCCTGTCGAGTTACAGGCTGTGCTGGGGACAGTCAAATATTGCCCCCCACCTAAAGGTGATCGGTCACGTCACAAGGAAAATTCAAAATCCCTAAGTTTGGATGAAAATTGAGGCTTGCAGTCCGTCAAAAGAGAAAGTAATCGACACCCAGCGCCCCTATAGCTCAGATGGTAGAGCAACTGATTTGTAATCAGTAGGTCCGCGGTTCGAGTCCGTGTGGGGGCACCATTCAAGCTATTAATAATAAGGGTAAAATGCTGGAGAAGTGTCTGGCGTTGTTCAGCGCGACATATGGCGTGTCAGTCTGATGTCAGTCGCCGCGACTTAATTCATTCCACAAGATTCGCTCGGCAAGCAATAATCCAGAAGTCGCGCCTAAAATGGCCAGACGCAGGCCGCCGAAATTGAAATGACTTACCAAAGCCGCAACTTGCCAAAAGCATCAAGATGCTGTCGCATCCTTTGCAGAGATTTTCAATCGTCAGTAAGGTTGCTTTCAACGACAAGAGTTTCCAAGTGTTCGTGTAGGGCTTGAAGTTGATTATCCTTGTGGAAACAGTCGAGCATTGTGACTCGCACACCGCCAGCCCCTTTGCTGCGTCCCTGAATGGTAGTCACTATTCCTTCCCAACGTTCTTCGTCGTATTGCTTTAAAAACAGGGTTCCTAAGAAGCGGCTCACGGCAATAGATTTATCCGTTAAAACAATTTGAGGGTCGCTGAAGTCAGTCGAACCTATCCATTTCCAATGTTCCATCAGCTCGTTTACGTTAACTGAGAAATTGCCACTAACTGACGCAATAAAGTGGCTTTGGTCTTCAAAGTGATCAGACAAAGACACTCCGACGCCTATATGCGGGCGCTCAGAAAACTCATAAGTAAGTGCCAGAGTGCTTCCTACCTTAGGAGAGTCCGATGTGATGTTGGTATAGCTCACCGCCCCGTTCTTCATGCCAGACCACGAGTTGTGCAGCACCTTGCAATTGAAAGTTCCGATTTCAGCATTTACGGCTGTCGTCAAACCAGACAGTGCCAATGCCGCTGCGCCAATTATCCGTTTCATCGTTGTCTCGTCACTTAATATGTGAATGCGACCGCGAAGTAGACCGTACTTCATGTCAGTGCTAGTGATTTGTCGCCAACACTATGTTTATGCCTGCCAAAACTTGCGTCTTTCGCCAAACATTCAAGTGCTTTAGAATTTTGACCAAGGTTTAGGGGCTAGGAAAGTGTTTTGGTTACCTCTCGCAGGACTAAAGTCCTTTGAGCAGCCTCATCTGACTGGTCCAAGTTGATTGTTAGTGCATGATCGGTCTGTGATCCATCGGGATGATGGTTTCGGGCGCTGGCGGGCGATAGCCCAGTGCACTGTGGGGGCGTTTTGTGTTGTAGTGTCTCCTCCATTTTTCGATCAGAATTTGAGCTTCGCGCAGGCTGTAGAAGATCTCTCCGTTG
>NZ_JBXWOX010000014.1:0-121062 GCF_059611125.1 Ruegeria sp. CDSB029 | reverse complement strand
CGGCTTTTGATTGGTGAGGCTGATAATATCAGGCCTCGTTTGCCCAAGGAGAGCGACCACCGCGATCACACCATGTCATTCGCTGCAGGCGCATGAAATGCAAGCCAAAATAGAAAAGCGGTCACTCGAGATGGATGAATGAGGCCTCAGGAGGCGTCCCGTTCGAATATGGAGCATGCTTTCTTCACACCCCACAGAACACTCAGACGTTTTTATGTTTTGCAGGGGCTCTGCCTCGCCTTCACCGTTCGTGAAAAGAAGTTGGAGCAAGTACGCTCCAAGGCGATCGGCTTCAGTTAGCGTTCAGTGATTTGGACGACAACGATGAGTGTCCGCCCGAAACCAATTCATCTATGAACTTCGAAAACAACTCACCTTGAGATCGGATCTGCAGTTTTGAATAAACATTCCTTCGGTGGATACGCACAGTGCCGGGGGAAATTTCGAGGATGCGCCCCACAGCGTCTGCGGAATGACCTTTGAGCGTGTATTCGACGACCTGGCGTTCTCTTGGTGTCAGGGCACCCTGTCCGAAATTGGTAAAAGCAAGGGCCACGCTTTGATAAAGATCATCATCTGCTACCTCGCCTTCAACAGATCCAAACCGGTTGGCAAGATCGTCCCAGTGTCTTTTGCATGTCGCCTGCACAATGGGCCAAAACTCATTGAGTTGTCGGAAATCCTTGGCTGAAAAAGCCTTTTGCTCACGCATCACGGAAACAACCACACTGGCGGATTCAGGAAGCCGGATCACAAAGCCCATTTCTTCCGCAAGCCCGGTTCGGGCATAATAGCTGCGATAGTATTCGCCCTGAAAAAACCTGTCCGGTGCCAGATCGCGAATTCGATGCAGTCCGGGAACGAAATCGGTCTCGCAAACAAGATAAAATGGGTCAAGCAAGTATGGGCCTTCCTGATAGTCCTCAACAAAGACCTTGCGCTTATTTTTTGGGAAATCGTCATACAAATCCAAAGGGCGGGCTTGGCCAAAATATCCAAATACAACAGTGTAATCGAACGGGGTGATCTGCCTCAGCGTATCAGACAAGGTTTGTGCAAAGCTCTCTGAGCCGATAGCGTCAATGAGCGTGCCGGTTGCTTCGTACAAAGCTTTCATGATCCTCCTCCGCGCCCTGCTATTCAGATTGATATACTAAAAACATGGTATATACACTGAAACAAGTTTTTCTTACAGTTTTTCCAATATAGATAGTAGTCAACAAATCGGAAAAAGATAGAAATAAATGGAAAACGGGGGATATGTTGGCGAGGTTGAGCCAGCTGGCAAAAAACCGATCGCAGAACTGCGTGGAGTGACAAAGCGCTTTGGCGAAGTGTTGGCCGCCAGTGATTTGAACCTTTCGATTGCCGAGGGCGAGTTCCTTTCCTTTCTAGGCCCGTCCGGATGCGGCAAGACAACAGCTTTGAGGATGCTGGCAGGTTTCGAAACCCCCACCGAAGGGGATGTGTTGCTGGATGGAAAGGTGGTGAACACGCTCGAAGCGCACCACCGTCCGGTGAACATGGTGTTTCAGCAATATGCATTGTTCCCACATATGACCGTGGCGCAAAATATCGGGTACGGGTTACGCCAGATCCGCCCGCGCATACCAAAGGCAGAGATTTCGGAACGGGTGAGCAAAGCCCTTGATGTGGTGCAACTGGCAGGCTTTGAGGATCGCAAGATCTGGGAGATGTCAGGCGGCCAGCAACAGCGCGTGGCCCTGGCCCGCGCTATCATCAATGAGCCCAAACTCCTGTTGCTGGACGAACCCATGGCCGCGCTTGATCGCAAGTTGCGTAAGGAGATGCAGATCGAACTGCAGGATCTGCAACGCCAGTTGGGTATCACCTTTGTACTGGTGACACACGACCAGGAAGAGGCACTATCGATGAGCGATCGCATTTGCATCATGCGGGACGGCAGAATTGTGCAGATCGGTAGCCCGCAAGAGTTGTATGATCGCCCAAATTCTCGCTATGTCGCTGATTTTGTAGGCACGTCCAACTTCTTTAATGGCAAACTTCAGCGTTCGACGGACGGCTTGTCTGAGGTGCTTCTGGACAATGGAATGCGGATACAGGGCATGCCCGGTGATGGTCTTGTCGACGGGCAGGAGGTGTGCGTTAGCGTGCGCCCTGAACAAATGAAACTGCGCCGTCAGGGCAAAGGTCTTGAGGTCGAAGTCCACAACCGAATTTTTCTTGGCGAACACACTGAATACCTGGTGACGCACGAAACCCTTGGTGACTTCCTCGTACTCGCTCCGCGTCAGGCGGACCTTAGCGAAGGTGCTTTTGCCGTCCGCGACAAAGCCCTGGTCTCGTGGGAGACATCGGCGGCGCTCATTCTCGACCGAAATTAACGACGTCCACAACAACCATGCAAAAGGGAGTAAAGAAAATGACAAAGACCATCGACCATATCTCCAAGAAGGAGTTCATGGAGAAGCTGGAAAGCTACCGGAAAGGCTCAATCACGCGGCGCCATTTCCTGAATGTAACCGGCCTTGGTGCGGCAGCGGCTGTGATGGGGGCCTCGGTGCCCGGTTTGCGCCCACAACCTGCATATGCTGGCGATATTGGTGATCGCGTGGTTCTGGCTACATGGCCGAACTATCATGATCTGGCCAACTTTGACGCCTTTACTGAGGCGACCGGCGCACATGTGCAGGTCAACGTCTTTGGCTCGAACGAAGAAATGCTAGCCAAGTTGCAGGCCGGTGCCACCGGTTGGGATGTCTATGTGCCCACCAACTACACGTTTGAAGATTACGTCAAAGAGGATCTGATCGAACCGTTGGATACGTCGATGTTGCCGAACTATGATGCGTCGGCCTTTGATGCGCGCTACGCCGAGGCAGGTTCAGTCAACGGTAAGCTCTATGGTGTTCCCAAGAACTGGGGATCGACCGGCATGGCCGTCAACACTAAGCACAATGGTGGAAATGCGATTTCATCATGGCGAGAGTTCTTTGATATCACCATGGGCAAGTTCTCGGGTCGTACCATCGTGCACGACTATCAGCTGACCACGATTGGCAGCGCCCTGAACGCCTTTGGCTATTCGTTCAATTCGGTTGACGAGAAAGAGCTGGCCGATGCCGAGAAACTGCTGATTGACGTGAAGCCACATCTGTTTGCCATTACGTCGGACTATCAGCCGGGTATGCGTAATGGGGATGCCTGGTTGACCATCTGCTGGTCCGGCGACGGCAAGCAGCTGAACACCGACATACCCGAGATCGCCTATGTGCTTGGCAAAGAGGGCGGCGAAATCTGGAGCGATTACTGGGCGATCCCCAAAAGCTCCGAGCGCAAGGCAGCGGCCTATGCGTTGATCAACTTCATGCTGGATCCGAATGTTAACGTCAAAGAAGTGCTGGCGCACGGCTATCCGACGGCAGATTCCCGAACATATGATCAACTGCCCGAAGAGTTGAAGAATGATCCGATCATCTTCCCGGCTCAGGAGCTTTTGAGCCCACTGGAATTCGGGGCCGCAGTCACTCTGACCGATCCGAACCGCGCCGAGCTGATGGCTCGGTTCAAGTCGGCCTGATCTGAACTAAGGTGAAGACAACATGACGAATAGAACACGCAACTGGTTGTTGTTGGCACCTGCGGGAACTTGGTTCCTCGTGATGCTGATCATTCCGTTAACAGTTGTCTTCATCTTTAGCTTTGGAGAGCGAGCCTCGTCAGGTGGCGTTGAGCTCGCTCTCACTTTGGAACAATACACCAACCTTCCTGCACGCTGGGCAGCGTTCAAAAATACGATGACGTTGGCGCCGTTAGGAACCATGGCGGCGCTGCTTATCGCCTATCCCCTGGCTTACTTTCTCGCTGTCAAAACGACTCCGAGGTGGAAAACCATCCTGTTGGTTCTGGTGATCGTGCCATTCTGGACGTCGATCCTGATCCGCAGTTACGCTTGGATTTTCCTGCTGGGTGGACGCGGGATACCTGCCTTGTTCGAATGGGTCGGAATTGAGGGACTACGCCTAATCAACACGCCGTTTGCGGTGCTGGTTGGGATTATCTATGGGTATCTACCGCTGATGGTGTTCCCAATCTATGTCAGCCTCGACAAACTCGACAAACGCCTGCTCGAGGCGTCGTCTGATCTGGGCGCAAAGCCGTGGAAGACCTTTCTTCAGATCACGCTCCCGCTTTCGGTGCCCGGCATTGCGACTGGTTGCATGCTCGTCTTTATCCTGTTGATGGGCGAATACCTGATCCCGGCTCTGCTGGGCGGTGGCAAAGTGTTCTTTGTTGGCAATGCACTGGTCGACCTGTTCCTGCAGTCACGCAACTGGGCCTATGGGTCGGCGGTTGCTGTCACCCTTGTGGTCGTCATGCTGATTACCGTCACGATCTACATGCGGCTGATTAGCCGCCTCGGCGCAAGCCGTGAAGACGTATCGATTATGTGAGGCTATGCGATGAGACTGTATGCAATCTGCGTTTACCTTTTTCTCTACATTCCTATCGGTGTCATCGCCCTGTTCAGCTTTAACGCCGGTCGACACGCGAGCCAGCTTCAGGGGTTCTCAACCAAATGGTATGGCAAGGCGCTGTCCAATCCGTTCGTGATGGACGCGCTGGAAACCAGCCTGATCGTGGCATTTTGTTCGGCGCTGTTTGCCAGCGTCTTTGGCACCATGGCCGCCGTCGCCCTGCAGGGCATTCGTGGTCCCGTGCGAGCTACCTTTGATCTGCTGATCTATGTTGCGGTGATGATCCCCGGCATTGTAATTGGGATCGCCACTTTGATCGGGCTGGTCACCGTATTTGACCAACTGAACCCGCTGATTGCGGCGATTTGGCCGGACGGGTTCAAGCCGCCAAAGCTGCGCATGGGCATCGGCTCGCTGATCGCCGCCCACACGATGTTCCTGATGGCGCTTGTGGTAATTATCGTACGGGCACGGCTCGCGGGGATGGATCGCGCGCTGACCGAGGCCTCTTCGGATCTCTACGCCACGCCGATGGGAACGTTCCGACAGGTGACATTGCCGATGATCTTTCCGGCCATCCTGGCGGGTTTTTTGCTGAGCTTCACCTTTAGCTTCGACGACTTCATCATCGCGTTCTTTGTGGCGGGCTCAGAAACGACGCTGCCGATCTATGTGTTCTCATCCATCCGACGCGGTGTGACACCTGAAATCAACGCGATTGGAACGATGGTGATGGGCGTGTCTCTGTTACTGCTGATTACCGCCCAGTTGTTGCTGCAACGCGGAGGTAAAAAGTCCCGATGACCCTTGCAGAAAAATCTCTTAAGGCCCGACCTTTTCCGATACTCGGCGGCAAGGTTGTTCTGGTGACAGGCGCCGGATCAGGAATTGGCCGGGCAGGGGCAATGGCCATGGCCCGTCATGGCGCCAAAGTTATTGTGACAGATCTGGACGCCGACAAGGCTGCGCATGTGGTCGAAGACTTACATGGCGAGGGGCTGGTGGCGGCCTCGAGAGGGCTAGATGTCACCGACGATCAGGCAGTCAAAGCCGAGGTCGACAGAGTCGTCAAAGCTTACGGGCGCCTTGATGTCCTGCACTCTCACGCTGGCTATCAGGTTGAAGGCAACCTTGAGCAGGTGCCCGTTGAAGGTTTGGACATGTCCTGGCGATTGAACGTGCGGTCGCATTTTATCGCGGCTCGCGCTGCGGTGGGTCCCATGCGCGAGCAGGGAGGTGGCAGTGTAATCATCACTTCGTCAAACTCGGGTGTGCAATACGACCGCGAAATGATTGCCTATGCCACTACCAAGCATGCAGTGGTCGCCATGACCCGTCAGATGGCCGCAGATTATGCCAAACACAATGTTCGTTTTAACGCCCTGTGTCCGGGTTTTATCGACACGCCGTTTAACGCCGGTTTCGAAGTGCAAATGGGCGGGCGCGAAAAGCTAGAAAACTACGTGTCTGAAACCATTCCGATGGGACGCTGGGGCACGACCGAAGAAATGGCCGATTCAATCCTGTTTCTGGCCTCCGACATGTCCACCTTTATGACGGGCCATGCGCTGGTCATCGATGGCGGAGAATGCATCTGAACTTCTGTACGGAGCACCAATATGACCAATAGCCTCAAGACACCCAATGGCCGCCTCGCGGGAAAAGTTGCCGTGATTACAGGGGGAGCCACTGGAATGGGGCGGGCCACCGCGCTGATGTTTGCCGAAGAAGGTGCCAAGGTCAGCATCTTTGATATCAAGAATGAAGAGGGTCGGAAAACAGTCGACATGATCCGCGACACAGGTGGTGAGGCGGCATTTTTTCATGCTGATGTCACCAAGGACGCCGAGATCAATGCTGCCTTTGACGCTGCCCTTGAAGCCTTTGGACCCTATAATGTCCTGTTCAATCACGCAGGAACCATCATCGTCAAAGCGATGCATGAAACCAGCGAAGAAGAATATGACTGGTTGATGGATGTAAACGTGAAATCGGCCTTTCTGACCTGCCGTCGTGCGGTTCAGGACATGAGCGCAAATGGCGGCGGCTCAATCGTGATTACTTCGTCTATTGCGGCTGAACTGGGCTATGCGTTGGAGTCAGTCTACTGCATGTCAAAAGGCGCGGTTCTTCAACTGGCGCGCACGATCTCAACCGAATATCGCGATGCGGGCATCCGGTGTAACGCGGTCTGCCCTGGGTTTGTTGAAACGGCGCATGGCCTCAAGGAAATAGCAGAGTTGGACGCCGCCGGACAGGAATGGGAAGACTCTGGGATGGCGGCAACGCAGGGACGCATTTGCTATCCAGAGGAAGTGGCCGCGGCGGTGGTTTTTCTTGCATCTGATGAGGCCAGCTTTGTGAACGGCAATGCAACCTATGTTGACAACGGCTGGTACGCAAAAGGTTAAATGCCAAGCGAATAGGACAATCATGACCATCGGACTTTGAGTTGCACGATCACTTTGGCGGCGCAGCGAATGGCTGGATCGGTGGAGCCGCAATGCGGCGAGAACTTTCACGACGAATGACTGCAATGGGCCGGATGCGGCTTCTGGAGCATTTCAGCCGAAGGTCGGGAAAGTCCGCAACTCAGACATCGACGTACCAAAGTTCGCTGCGCTTTGAATGAATGGCCGCTTTTCTTTCTGCGACGCAGCTGGTGACTTCGGCGAATAGTTTGTTGCGCCTGCTTGGTTCAGAGATGGAGCACTTCCGCTTTGGGCTCGAAGCGGTCGTTCGCTGCACTTGGCATGAGCGGCTGATTTTGAGCGCGAAGCAGGCGTTGTTCTTTTTAAACGACGTAGCCGCTTTTTTGTTTTGTCCGCGCTACGCCGCCCGCTCCTTGAAGCTGACAGACTTAGCGATTACATACCAATCGCGGGCGGACAGCCCGCAATTCCCCCAAACATGATAACGCTCGTCTGCCGAGCCTTGCCCGTAAGTCGCGGAAGACCGCCGGGGTATGGACCGCCCGAGACATGCTTGCGACCGGTGCGAATGGTCTGGGTCTAGCGCCGATCCACTGATGAGCCTAAGGCAGGGCGAAACCAACAGCATCCAGAGCGTCACGAAAATTGTGATCACCAACCCCGCCTTGGGGTGGTCGCCGGTGGCAACAGCCAACGGGATGCGCATCAACATGATGAATAGGAGAAATCACATGGAGCAAGATATCCAACTTGAAGCTGCCGCAGCAAGGCACATCGTCTTGATCGCTATGGCCTACTGTGAAGCCCAAACAGCAACGAGCGGCGAGGAAAGCCCGATTGTGCATGACCGGCAGTGGCAGGCCTGCTGTGGTGTCGCTGCGCGTTTCCTGAGCGATCCTGAAGCTATGACACCGCAACTCTGCCACCATGAATGGCGGCTCAGCCAAATGCGGCACAGTCATCCGCAGTTCTGGCCTGCTGCCGCATCTCGCACTTGGGATGAACTCGACCCGATGGACCAGTATGTCGAACGGGCTGGTTTGGCAGCAATGCGTCAGGCACTGGACGAAACTCGGAGGTTCTCGCGGGGTCGCACCGCGGCGCTGCAATGAACGTCGGACGTTGAAAAGCAGCATTATGCTTGATGTGCGCAACAGAACATATACCGACGGACGAGACATAAAACCTCCCAACCTCCCAACCAAACGCCCGACGGGGAAGTTGGGAGGTTTGATTACTTGTCCGCCCATAAAGAACTGGCCGGCCTAGCTCGTTTGGCCTCTTTACAAGCTGTCCCACTTAAATCAGACCGTCTTGAGGATAGCATTTTCGAACCGAGCGCCTTTGCTATTGGGTCCTGGAACGAGACGGGGCTCTACTTGACGCAAGCGTCGCGCGAAACTGTTACGTGCGGGGATGCGGCCTTCTGGAACACCTTCGGCAGCGCACCATTGGCGAAAATCCAGATATAGGTCTGCAACGGTGACGACCTTGTTTGCCCTGATGGATAGTCTTTCTGCCGCCCACGCACGAACTCGGTCCGCATCCCTCATCCACGCCTCCTTGGCGATGCGTGATGTCATGGGATCCGCCATGCGCCGCGTGGTCAAAAGTTCCGCAGCCGCAACCACGACAAGATGTAGTAGAAGATCCGCCTCGTATTCGATTATGCGATCTGCCAATCCCTCGTCGGCCTGCTCTTCAGAATACGCTTTGTCGAAGACCAGAACCTTGAAGCGGCGCTCAACGCCGCTGTCGATCCCCCCGCTAAATGCGGGCAGCTCATTGCAGATGAACACATGCTGCGCCTTGGGACTGAAATAGAACGGTATGCCGTATGGCAGCCGGGCATGACAGATGTCCCCGGTGATGACCTTTTTTAGCGCGTCGCCTGAAAGATCACGATCCGACGTCTCCTCCGCAACGTTCAGCGCGTAGTTCGGGTTCGGTGGGCAACGGGTGTTCAGGTGGCTCGACGTTGTGCTTATTGAGCCATTCAAAGATGGCGGCCCAATCGTCTTGTAACGAAGGTTTGCTGCGATACTCGCGCAGACTTTCCAACTTACATTTCAGGTCGTACGGGATTGTTCGTGGCCACTTGCGCATGTTGAATGTTCTTACTTTGTTTCGGCGCAAGTCAACTGGTTGTCGCGCTTTAAACTTGATGCGTCGGCAAAATTAGTGACTACTGTGAATCATGACGGACACTGTTTCCAGTGTCAGTCTGCTAGACTAGTTTCTACGCTTGGGTCGTTGCACTGTTACTTGTGGCCAAACTTTCTCAGTGCGACGACCAGACCTGCCACCGATGCTACCGTTCCAATTACGGTTATGACATCGATCAGGTTTAGAGCGGTACTGCTCATACCCATTAGCTTGAACTGTCCGACGCTTGGTTAAAACAGAAAAGATACAGTATTATTGACATCTTTTTTGTTGACAGTGGGTGAGCGAGTCGCCGGTCAAACTAGCCCATACTGCCCATATTGCGGACGATACTGCACCCCGAACGCACCCCCGAGGGGCGCACCCCCGACATTAACGGCCCGCAGTGGTCCGTAAACGTATGATTTGTATGGGAGATTTGGTGGAGCCTAGGGGAGTCGAACCCCTGACCTCTTGCATGCCATGCAAGCGCTCTCCCAACTGAGCTAAGGCCCCATCATGGTACCGCGGCTGCGGTGGGCGGACATTTATGAGACAGTGACATTGAGTGCAAGTCCAAAAATGGAGTTTGCGGAAAAGTTTCTGTCTTGCATCCGAGGATCGTCTGAGGCGGCGCAGGGGCCGCCCCGGACAGGTTTTAGCTGTCGTCTTCCGACGGCATGTCGGTAATCTCTTCCAGCGAAACGTCATCGTTGCTGTCGTCATCATCGTCCAACAGATCATCGTCCAGTTCGACGTCGACATTTTCGTCATCGTCCAGAACCAGATCTTCTTCTGAAGCATTTTCGCGTGCTTTTGCCGATGCGGCATCTTCCGCATCTGCGGCGATCATCCGGCTCTTGCCGGTTTCAAGCTCCACGATCTCGCCGGTGTAGGGGCTGACGATCGGGTTCTTATTCAGGTCGTAAAACCGCTTACCGGTCGTCGGGCAAACGCGCTTTACACCCCATTCTTCCTTGGGCATTTCAGATCCCCTTGATATCAGGTGAGTCGTAGTAATGATTCAGGTCACGTGCCACATGCAGCGGGCACTGTCAAAGCCTTTGAGCAGGAGAAACAGGCACATGGGGGATCACGCATTGCCCGGAAAACCGCCGGTGCCGCTAACGCTGCGCAAATCAGCCAGGGCGCGGCGTATCAGCCTGCGGATTTCTCAATTGGATGGGCGGGTTACACTAACCTACCCTAAAGGTGTGGCTGAAGCCGAGGCGCTGAATTTCGCCAAGGTCAAGGAAGACTGGATCCGTCAGCATCTTGAGGACCGACCCAACCCATCAGCCGTAGGATTCGGACAATCAATCCCTATAGAAGGCAAAGATAGGCGAATCGTACTGGCAGAGGGCCGACGCGTTCTGCTGCGGGACGCAGAGGTTGCAGTCCCCAAAGGGGCCGAAGCCCGGCGATTGGCACGGTTCCTAAAGGAACTGGCGCGGGATCGCCTGACCGAGGCTTGCGACGATTATGCGGCTATGCTGGGCCGTCCTTATTCCAGCCTGACCTTGCGCGATACGCGGTCTCGTTGGGGATCGTGCAGTTCCGCTGGTGGTCTGATGTTTTCGTGGCGCCTGATCCTCGCGCCATCGGACATCCTTCATTATGTCGCCGCACATGAGGTTGCGCATCTGGACGAAATGAACCATTCCCCCGCGTTCTGGGCGCAGGTCGAGCGTCTGTTTGGTGACTGCAAAGCCCAAAGGCGCTGGCTGCGCGACAACGGGGCGCAGCTTCATCAGTACAGATTTGATGGCGCGACGAGTTGACCGCGCGGCAATTTGTGATCACATGGGGTTATGTTAAGCGCTCGCCAAACCGAAACCCAACCTGCAGCTCATGATCTGGTCTATCGAGCCCTGCGCTCGCGTATCATGCACGGCGACATAGCGCCCGGGCAGGCGTTGACCCTGCGCGGCATCGGCAAGGAATTTGATGTCTCAATGACGCCTGCGCGTGAAGCGGTGCGGCGGCTGGTGGCCGAAGGGGCGTTGTTTCTGTCTTCTTCGGGTCGGGTGTCCACGCCCGAGCTGACCAATGACCGTATCGAAGAGCTGGCAGCCCTGCGTGCACTGCTAGAAGTCGAGCTGGCCAGCCGTGCATTGCCCCGTGCGCACATGGCGCTGATAGACCGGTTGCAGAGCATCAACATGACCGTCGCGGAAATGGTCACGAAACGGGATGCCGTCGGTTACATCCGATCAAACCTGGAATTCCATCGCACGCTGTATCTGCGCGCTCAGGCTCCGGCGATGCTGGCCATTGTGGAAACCGTGTGGCTTCAGTTGGGGCCGACGATGCGCGCGCTTTACGGGCGGTTGCGGCGGACAGAGCCGCCGCATTATCACAAGCTGATCATCGCCGCGTTGAAGGCGGGGGATGAGCCCGGATTGCGGCTGGCCGTACGTTCAGATGTGACGCAGGGGCTGCGCATGCTGGTCAGTTGAGCGGCTTGTCGCCGAAGTGATCGGGTTGCCTTTTCCAGGCACCGCAGAACTAGCTTGCGCACTTGGTCTGCGATACTCTGACCCAAATCACAACAAGAGCAGATTTCAGACATGATCAATCGACGCCTATTTTCAGTTGGACTTGGGTCAACCTTTCTGGCCGCCTGTTCGGGTGGCGCGCCAACCAGCGCCCCGGCAACGCGGATGCGGGCCGTCCCCAACGCAGGGTGGGACGCCTGGGTTGCCGGGTTCAAGTCGCGCGCGGCCTCGCAAGGCATTTCTCAGACCACCATCAACCGGGCCTTTCAGGGGGCAGGGTATCTGCCGGATGTGATCGAACGGGACCGCAATCAGGTCGAATTCAAGCGCTCACTCGAAGACTACCTGGCGATTGCTGCGTTGGATGAACGGATCGCAACCGGCAAACAGATGCTGGTACGCCATGCCGGAACCCTGTCAGCGATCGAGGCAAAATACGGCGTCGACAAAGAGGTTGTCGTGGCCGTATGGGGCTTGGAAAGCCGGTATGGAGCCCGCCGCGGGGATGT
Source organism: Ruegeria sp. CDSB029 (assembly GCF_059611125.1). NCBI lineage: Bacteria > Pseudomonadati > Pseudomonadota > Alphaproteobacteria > Rhodobacterales > Roseobacteraceae > Ruegeria > Ruegeria sp. CDSB029. The sequence continues at coordinate 109,018 of NZ_JBXWOX010000014.1, read as the reverse complement.
GCCGGTGGTATCAGCGGTTTCAACCTTGGCCTATGACGGGCGTCGCGGTGCGTTTTTTGAAAAGCAATTGATAGCCGCCCTGAAGATCATTCAAGAGGGCGATACATCGCCCGCGAACATGACCGGCAGTTGGGCCGGGGCGATGGGGCACACGCAGTTCATCCCGACCTCTTATTTGGCCTACGCGGTGGATTTTACCGGTGATGGTCGTCGGGATATCTGGTCTGAGGATCCCACGGACTCTTTGGCCTCGACCGCCGCATATCTGGCGCGCGCTGGCTGGGTACGCGGACAGCCTTGGGGGGGCGAAGCAGGTACTGTTTCGGGAACGCCTGTGGCGGTGTTGCAGCCGCAAACGCCGGGGCCGCGGATTGCGGTGTTCCGCAACTTCCAGGTGATCAAGCGCTATAACAACTCGGACAGCTACGCGATCGGCGTTGGGCATCTGTCGGACCGGATCGCCGGTGGCGCGCCGTTTCAGGCCTCGTTCGGGCCCGATGCGACCGGGTTGACGCTTGAGGATCGCAAAGAGCTGCAGCGCCGACTGACATCCGCAGGGTACGACACCCAGGGCGCGGATGGGGTTATCGGCAACAATACGAAATCCGCCATCAGCGCGTATCAACGCGCCAGTGGTTTGGCCGTAACCGGTGAACCTTCAGCGGCTTTGTTGCGTCAGCTCGGCGGCTGACGGATTACGCCGCCAGCCCTTTCGAGCCGATATCCAGGAATTTTTGGCGGCGGTCCTTGATCAGGGCTGCCGCATCCTTGCCATCCAGTTCTTTCAGCATAGCAGCAATGGCACCTCGTACAGAGTCGACCGTTGCGGCGCGGTCGCGATGCGCGCCGCCCTTGGGTTCGGTGATGATGTGATCACAGACGCCCAGCTTTTGCAGGTCTTGAGCAGTCAGCCGTAGCGCTTCGGCGGCCTCACGCATCTTTTCCGAATCCTTCCACAGGATCGACGCACAGCCTTCAGGTGAGATTACCGAATAGACCGAATGTTCCAGCATCGCGACCCGGTTTGCCGTGGCAAACGCTACTGCGCCGCCTGAACCACCTTCGCCGATGATCACAGACACCAAAGGCACGCCGATCTTCAAGCACATTTCGGTCGACCGCGCGATGGCCTCGGACTGGCCGCGTTCCTCGGCACCTTTGCCCGGATATGCACCGGCCGTGTCGATCAGAGTGATGACGGGCAGACCGAAACGTCCAGCCATTTCCATCAGGCGTACGGCCTTGCGATAACCTTCAGGGCGGGCCATGCCGAAATTCCGTTCGATCCGAGATTTGGTGTCCGAGCCTTTTTCGTGCCCGATCACCATGACGGGCTGGTCGTCGAAACGGGCCAGGCCACCGATCACAGCCAGATCGTCAGCAAAGTTGCGATCACCCGCTAGCGGTGTGAATTCGGTAAACAGTTCTGCCACGTAATCCTGGCAATGGGGGCGTTCAGGGTGACGCGCGACCTGACATTTTCGCCACGGAGTGAGGTCACCGTAAAGCTCGTCCAGCAGCTTGGCAGCCTTGGCGTCCAGCGCAGCGGCTTCTTCGGCCACGTCCATCTCTTCGTTGGCACGGGCCAGCGCGCGCAGTTCCTCGGCCTTGCCTTCGATCTCGGCCAGGGGTTTTTCGAAATCCAGATACTGGGTCATGACGCCTCTCAACGCGGAAGTTCATTGCTATATGAACTTGCTGTCAGAGGAATGCAACACAAGGTAAAGCGCGCCCCGATCAAGGGCCGCGCCGGTATGGGTCACTTCACAGGTACGTAGCTGGTCGGAAGGCCGTCGTCGTCAGCGTTCACCATGTAGTACTGGTTCTCGCCGCTGTCCCAGACCAGAAATGCGTCTGCGCCTTCGGGTTTGGTCTGTTCGCCCCATGGGGCCTGAATGGTCAGAGCATCGCTTTTTGCATATCCCAGATCAGACAGGCGCAGCATATCAACCGGTGTTGTCTTGAGCGCGCCAACAATGCCGGGCGCCTGATCTTCGAACATCGCCTTGACCTCAGGGGCCATGTCCAGCCGTTCGATCAGGCGCGTATTCTTGGCGGCAACACTGTCCAGCGAAACCAGCTCGTAGGCCTCGTCAAACGTGCTTTTGCCGATGATGTAGAAGTCTGGGCCATCCTTGCGGAACTGCAGCGCAATGATCGAGCCGGTGTTCTCGGTCAGGTAAGCCTGATCGTAACTGGTGCCATCAACCGAACCGAGGTTTTCGCGTATCGCGTCGGGGATGGCGTCGAAGTCATCGCTGGTCAGCTGCCAACCCAGGATTGGGCGATCCTTGATATAGGCTTCGGGCGCCGGGTTATGCTGGCTGACACGTTCAGAAATCATGGTTTGTGTCTGGACGTCATCGGCCTGCGCAATAGCCGGTATTGCGGCAAGGATGGCGGCAAACAGAATTTGGCGGAGCGGGCGAGATGGATTGTTCATATTGGTCCTCATTTACCATGTTGAAAAATCTATTGGTCTCGTGAGTTATACGCCCAGTATAACATTCTTACCTGTGTATTCCGATTTGAATTCAGCAAGATATGTGGCCGCAGAATATGCATCCCTAGGCGGGCAAATAGAAAGGATGCTGATGACGACCCGTTATGAAGGCCGCGTTCTGCGTGTTTTGGCCCACGTTCATGATAATCTGACTGAAAACCTGCCGCTTAAATTGCTCAGTTCGGGTATAGAACCGGGTAGAGCGAGCCGACGAGCAAAGCCGCCATTGTCCAGTTGAACACCATCAACCCGCGTGGGTTCGTCAGGATGCGCGCCATTTGCTGGCCCAGAATGGTCCATGTGCTGACCGAGGGCAGGTTGACTGCTCCGAAAACAAGGGCCACCACAATGATCGCCTGAAGGGTCTGATCAGGTGTGTAGGCGGTTGTGGCTGTCAGGGCCATGGCCCAGGCCTTGGGGTTGACCCACTGAAAGGCTGCTGCCTGCAGGAACGTCATCGGCGTGCCTGTCGTGTTTTGCCCCTTCGCCGGGGCGGTATGCGCGATTTTCCAAGCAAGGAACAGAAGATACGCAACAGAGGCGAATTTCAGCACCGTATAGCTGATCGGATATCTGTCGAACAGCTGCACGAGGCCGGTGCCGACCAATAGCACCATGAAGGTAAACCCAAGCCCGATCCCCAGCATGTGCGGGATGCTTTTGCGAAATCCGAAATTAGCCCCTGACGCCATCAGCATCAGGTTGTTGGGTCCAGGCGTAATGGACGAGACAAAAGCAAAGGCGATCAAGGCCAGAAGGATATCGTAGGTCATGAGTTGGATAATTGCTGCAAACTGAACAAATGAAATTGCGTTTTAATGCGTGATCTCACTAATATCGCAATCAATGGCGAAAATTGACCACATAAATCAGCAAATATTGCGAGAGCTATCACAAGACGGCCGCATCAGTAATCTGGATCTGGCCGACCGGGTGGGGCTGTCTCCTTCTGCCTGCCTGCGCCGCGTGCAGGAGCTGGAGCGTTCGGGTGTAATCTCGGGTTACCGCGCAGTCCTGAACCCATCCGAGATTGGCGTCGGATTTGTCGCCTATATCGGCGTTGGGCTGGGAGAACATACCAAAGCTGCACAGGAAGGGTTCGAACGCGCCCTACAACGTGTGCCGGAAGTGGTCGAATGCCACAATATCACGGGGACCATCGAATACCTGTTGCGCGTGGAATGCGCGGACTTGCCTTCCTACAAGACATTCCACACCGAAGTTCTGGGAACACTGCCGCATGTGACGTCGATCACGTCTTATGTGGTGATGGATTCACCCAAGGATATGCGCGCCTGACGTTGGAATTGTGATCTTCAACCGGCTTGCCGGGTGAATTTTCACAGCCTAGTGTCTTCTCAAGGACCTGATCGAAGGGGAACAACCCCAACAGGCCACACACAGGGAGAAGATAATGAAATTTGTTCGCATTGGAGCGCTGATAGCAGCTGCGGCGTTTATCGCCAGTTCAGCAGTGGCCGCGCCGCTCAAATTGCAGCCCGCCAGTCCGCAACCCAGTCCAAAAGCGGGATTGAATGTAAAATATGTGGGAACTGGTACTCAGCGCAAAATCCGCAACCTCACTCATGCCAAGCAGTTGCTGCCTAAGGCTCAGCCGGGGCAGCCGCTGATCGGTTTGGATTATAGGGATACAAACGAAGGCGAGGATGTTTTGACATTCGACCACCACTATAATGTCGCCGCAGAAATCACCGGTTACATGCGCTTTGACTCACCGGGGGTATACGAGTTGGAGACATGGTCAAACGATGGGATCGATGCCTGGGTCGGCGGGCAGCAGATCGGCAAAGTCAATAGTATTCAGGGGTGTGAGGCCAATCAACGAACCGAAGTAGAGGTGCCGAAGGCGGGTTGGTATCCGCTGAAGATAATCTATTTTCAGAAGCTCGGTACATCTTGCCTGATGATGAAGTCAGGAAAAAAGGGTGAGCGTTTTACATGGACGCCTAACGACGTCTTTGGCCGGTAGGCCCCAATAAGGCGCCCCTAAGGGCGCCTTATTCAATTAGATCAGCTCGCGGCGATCAATTCGGCCTGCGCCACGATCACCTCGGCCTGTTTGATCGAGGCGATGTCGACCAGACGGCCTTTGTAAACAGTTGCGCCTTCGCCATTGGCTTTGGCCTGCTCCATCGCAGCCAGGATTTCGCGTGCCTCGGACACGGCTTCGTCCGACGGGGTGAAGACCAGGTTGGCCAACGCGATCTGCTTGGGGTGGATCGCCCATTTACCAACCATGCCCAAGGTAGCCGAACGTTTCGCTTGCGCGATGTAACCTTCGTCGTCTGAGAAGTCGCCAAAGGGTCCGTCCACGGGCAGAACGCCATGTGTCCGGCATGCCGCAACAATGGCAGCCTGCGCCCAATGCCACGGATCGGACCAATGCTTTTCGCCTTCGCGCAGCATGTAATAGTTTTCTTGCGTGCCGCCGATACCGGTGGTCTGCATCCCCATCGAGGCTGCAAAATCTGCTGCACCCAGGCTCATCGCTTGCATGCGTGGAGACGAGGCCGCGATCTCTTCGACATGCGCAACGCCAGCCGCAGATTCGATGATGACCTCAAAGCTGACGGGCTTTGTACGGCCCTTGGCGCGCTCGATGGCGGTGACCAGCGCGTCTACGGCGTAGACATCTGCCGCGCAGCCGACCTTGGGGATCATGATCTGATCCAGCCGGTCGCCGGCCTGTTCCAGCAGGTCCACCACATCGCGGTACCAATAGGGCGTGTCCAGCCCGTTGATGCGCACGGACATGTATTTGTTGCCCCAATCGACGGTGTTCAGCGCTTCGATCACATTTGCGCGCGCGGCGTCCTTGTCCGACGGCGCGACCGAGTCCTCAAGGTCGAGGTTGATTACGTCAGCGGCCGACGCGGCCATTTTCGGGAACAGCTTGGTGTTTGATCCCGGTCCGAACAACTGGCAACGGTTGGGGCGCGCGGGGGCGGCGGGTTGGATGCGAAAGCTCATCTGGACCTCGTGCGAGAAAGGAAATTACGATTTTCTTGCCTCATGAGGTATTAAATTGCGCAAGCCATAGCAAGCATCTTTGTGCAGGTGCGGCAATGCAATCGCAGCAATTGCCGCAATGCTGGGTCAAAACAGCGATTAAAGTTTAATCGCTTTAAAAACTTGAAAAATTAGTGCGCTACTTAAAGGAATGGCGCAAAAATTTCCCACGTGACGGGGCGTTGTCAGGCGAAAACGCGAAACACTCGTGGAAATCGTCCCCTAGATTGCGCCAGAATCAAAGGAGTGAACCGCAATGATCGAGACACCGTACCTGCTGTTTTTGGGCGATGCGCCCGACCAATTGGCGGCCAAAGTGGCAGTTGGCATTAAGGACTGGCGTCCTGAAAATGCCGTCGGCCAGTACCGTATGGAAGGTTGTAAGGCTGATTTGGGCCTGACCGACATGTCCCTGACCGAAGCGAAAGAAGCCGGCGCCAAGACGCTGGTCATCGGCGTGGCCAACCGTGGCGGCGTGATCAGCCAGGAATGGAAGAAAGTTCTGGTGATGGCGCTCGAGGAAGGATTTGACCTCGCCTCGGGCCTGCACAACCTGTTGTGTGACGAACCCGATCTGGTTGCCGTTGCCGAGGCCACTGGCCGCAAGCTGCACGATGTTCGTGTGCCATCGGTCGAGTATCCGATTGCAAATGGTATCAAGCGCAAAGGTAAGCGCTGCCTGGCCGTTGGCACCGATTGCTCGGTCGGTAAGATGTATACTGCGATGGCAATGGATGCCGAAATGCGCGAGCGCGGCATGAAGTCGACCTTCCGCGCAACCGGTCAGACCGGCATCCTGATCACCGGGGACGGCGTGCCATTGGACGCGGTCATCGCGGATTTCATGGCGGGTTCGGTCGAATGGCTGACACCTGACAATGATGATGACCACTGGGATCTGATCGAAGGGCAGGGGTCGCTGTTCCACGTGTCTTATTCCGGTGTGACCATGGCGCTGATCCACGGCGGCCAGCCCGATGCGCTGATCCTGAGCCACGAACCGACCCGAGAGCATATGCGCGGGCTGCCGACCTATCAGTTGCCGACACTGGAAGCGCTGCGCGACACGGCGCTGGCACTGGCAAAGGTCGCGAATCCGGCATGTGAGGTCGTTGGGGTTTCGGTTAACACCCAGCATATGTCCGAAGAGGACGCCACCGCATACCTGGCCAAGGTTGAGGCGGAAATGGGCCTGCCTGCGACTGACCCGTTCCGCTTTGGTTCGGGTAAGCTGGTGGATGCGCTGGCCGCACTGTGATCTAAGCGGCGCGTCGGAGGCGGGCTTGTCCGCCTTCGGCGAGAGTATTTTGAAAAAGATGAAGGAGCTGGCGCGTGCAGGTAGAAGTTTCTCGTGACATGTTTCGGCTGGCGCAGGTTTTTACGATCTCGCGTGGGTCTCGGACCGAGGCCAGGGTGCTGACGGTTCGGATTTCTGACGGTACCCATCAGGGGTGGGGCGAATGCGTGCCCTATGCCAGGTATGATGAAACGCTGGATTCGGTCGAGGCCGAGATCGCAGCTTTGCCTGCTGAATTTACCCGCGACAGCCTGATGGACCTTTTGCCTGCAGGCGCGGCGCGGAATGCGGTGGACTGCGCCCTTTGGGATCTGGAGGCAAAACGCGCCGGAAAGCGCGCCTGGGATCTGGCCGGGCTGCCAGTTCCGGGACCAGAGATCACTGCGTATACACTGTCGCTCGATACGCCGGAAAAGATGCAGGCACAGGCTGCCGTCAACGCGCATCGGCCCTTGTTGAAGATCAAGCTGGGAACGCCGGATGACATGCCCCGGCTGGAGGCCGTGCGCGCAGGTGCACCAGATGCCACGATCATCGTCGATGCAAACGAAGGCTGGTCCGCTGGTGTTTACGCGGACCTTGCCCCGCATCTGGTGCGATTGGGTGTGGCCCTGGTCGAGCAGCCTTTGCCCGCCGGTGAAGATGACGCGCTGATCGGGATGGAGCGCCCCGTGCCGGTGTGTGCCGATGAGTCCTGTCATGATCGCACAAGCCTGCCTGCACTCAAGGGCAAGTACGATGTGGTCAACATCAAGCTCGACAAAACGGGCGGCCTGACAGAGGCGCTGGCCCTGCGGGAACAGGCGCTTGCTGAAGGCTATCGCGTGATGGTCGGATGCATGGTCGGAAGCTCTTTGGCTATGGCACCTGCGACACTGTTGGCACAGGGCGCAATGGTAACAGACCTTGACGGCCCGCTTCTGCTGGCCGAAGACCGCGACAACCCGCTGATTTTTGATGATGCCGGAGTGCACCCGCCCAAAGCGGACCTCTGGGGCTGAGGAGACAAGACATGACCCGCACCGTTTATGTAAATGGCGAATATCTGCCTGAGACCGAGGCCAAAGTATCCATCTTTGACCGTGGTTTTCTGTTTGCAGATGCCGTCTATGAGGTCACCAGTGTTCTGGATGGAAAGCTGATCGATTTCGAAGGTCACGCAGTACGCCTCAAACGGTCTCTGGATGAGCTGGAGATGGCTGAGCCCTGCACAAAGGATGAGTTGCTGGAAATTCATCGCAAGCTGGTAGAGCTGAACGGCATCGAAGAAGGGCTGGTCTATCTGCAGGTCAGCCGCGGTTCGGATGGCGACCGCGATTTTGTATTCCCGCCCGCAGATACCAAGCCCAGCCTTGTGCTGTTCACTCAAAACAAGCCCGGCTTGGCCGATAGCCCAGCCGCCAAGAAGGGCGCCAAGATCATCTCGATCGAAGACATCCGCTGGGGCCGCCGCGACATCAAGACCGTTCAGCTGCTGTACCCGTCGATGGGCAAGATGCTGGCCAAGAAGGCAGGCTGTGACGATGCGTGGTTGATTGAGGACGGTTATGTGACCGAAGGCACCAGCAACAACGCCTACTACGTAAAGGACGGCAAGATCGTCACCCGCCCGCTTTCGAACGACATTCTGCACGGCATCACCCGCAAGGCCGTCCTGCGTATGGCCGCCGAGGCGCAGATGGAAGTGGAAGAACGCCTGTTCACCATTGATGAGGCGAAGGAAGCGGATGAGGCTTTTACAACTTCGGCCAGTGCGTTTGTCATGCCCGTGGTTGAGATTGACGGGGTTACGCTGGGCGACGGTACGCCGGGGCCAATCGCCAAGCGTTTGCGAGAGATTTATCTGGACGAAAGCCGCAAGGTCGCAATCTAAACAAAAGGCCCGCCAGGTTGGCGGGCCTCTTTCGTTTTGGGCGTCAGCCCTTATTCGTCACATTCTCTTCGAACGCGACCTTGAAGGCGGCCTGCTTCTCCGGGCTGGCGTCGGTCTGGTAGTTGGCTTTCCATTCATCCATGGTCATGCCATAGAAAATTTGACGGGCTTCATCCTTGCCCATCTCGATGCCTTTTTCATTGGCGGCTTCCTGATACCATCGCGACAGGCAGTTGCGGCAGAACCCGGCCAGATTCATCATGTCGATGTTCTGCACATCGGTGCGGTCCTCCATCAGATGCTGTTGCAAGCGACGGAATGCGGCTGCCTGAAGTTCTATTTCGGTTTGCTTGTGCATGGTCTGGCTCCGGATGACAGAAATACGTGCTGTAAATGACCTAGCGGCCAAAGGGCGATGTTTCAACGATCAGCGTATCAGGCCAGTTTCAATGCCAGCCAAGGAGTGATGCAGAAGATCAGTGTCAAAATCTTGTAGTTGGCCAGATACCGGAAATATGCCCGTTTCACTGCGGGGCGCTCCATCTGGAACATCTTGCCGTGGATGCCTGCGATCCAATCCTGCAACAGCAAGATCATCACTGTGGTGAACAGCAGAACCGCGATGTTAAGCACAGCCATCCAGCCAAAGACGGACGTCAGAAACTCCTGAGTCATTGTGGCCTCCTTTCCCAATAATATGGGGTCTGGGGCGGGTTCTCACAATGACGTGAGGGCATTTGTCACAACCCGCTTTCGCCCAGTGCGTCCTGCAGGATAGGGGCTAGCCGCTCGGCCCATTCTCGCTGTCCCGCGTGTTCGGCAATCAGGTCATTGCGCAGCTCGATCAGTGCGTTGGGGCGACCAAAACTGGTACAGTGTTTGTCAATGGCATCACCGGGCAGCACGCCGGTATAGGGTTCATTAACGCCGACGCAAAGGTCACCCTCGGCCTCTAGACGGTTGATCAACGGGCCCGAGAACCGTTCGTCCGGAGTATGCAAAACCCCAATATGCCACGGGCGGGGATCACGACCCCTTAATTGCCGCGTGAACGAGTGCATCGACACGATCACCGCATGCGGCAACGCGGCCATCTGCGCCAGCGCGTCATGATACGGGCGATAGCACATGTTCAACCGCCGCTCTCGTTCTGCCGCATCGGCGTGCCGGTTGCCGGGAATGATCGACCCGTCATAGAGCTTCATCAACAGGGTCGGATCATCTTCGCCGCGGTTCGGATCAATCACGAGGCGGGAAAAATTGGCCGCGATCACGGGTGCATTCAAAAGCTCACCCAGATGTTTTGACACCTCGTAGGCACCTACATCATAAGCGATGTGGCGTTCCATATCTTCACGAGGTAGGCCAAGATCGCCACCGTGGATTTCGGGCGGAACCAAGTTGGATGCGTGGTCGCATGTGATCAGCCAGCGCGAGGGCCGATCCGCGCCGTGGATAAAAAACGGGGAATACGTCATAAGCCTGTCATCTAGTTTGTCGCAGGTTTAGGGCAGTTGCTTTGAAAAGGGAATTGCGCAATAAGCAGGCGGAGCAATGTTTGCGGTAACATTTGCGCAGAATCAAGAGAAGACGTTAGGAGAGCCAGACCAATGCGACGCCTGAGAAATGTGAAAATCGTGGCGACGCTGGGACCGGCGTCAAATGACTATGACATGATCCGCGCGCTGTACGAGGCAGGCGCAGACGTCTTCCGCCTGAATATGAGTCACGGCAGCCATGATGAGATCCGCGAACGCCACCGGATCATCCGACAGATTGAAAAAGATCTGGACAGGCCAATCGCAATTCTGGCTGACCTTCAAGGACCCAAGTTGCGTGTCGGGGTGTTCGCCAACGACGCAGAAGAACTTGAAGAAGGCGCGGCCTTCCGTCTGGACTTGGACCCTGCGCCCGGAGATATCAACCGCGTTTGCCTGCCGCATCCCGAGATTTTTGCCGCGTTGGAGCCGGGTGCGCGCCTTCTGGTCAACGACGGCAAAATCCGCCTGACCGTGCAGGACTGTGGCCAGGATTTCGCTAATTGCACCGTTGAGGTCGGCGGTTCGATCTCGAACCGCAAAGGTGTGAACGTTCCTGATGTGGTGCTGCCCCTGGCCGCCTTGTCGGCCAAGGACCGTGATGATCTGGAGTTTGTCTGCCAACTGGGCGTGGATTGGCTGGCGCTCAGCTTTGTGCAGCGCGCCAAGGACGTGTTTGAGGCTCGCGCGCTGGCAGATGGGCGTGCATCCATCCTGTCGAAGATCGAAAAGCCTGCAGCGGTCGAGGCATTCGACGATATTCTGGATGCCTCTGATGGGATCATGGTCGCGCGCGGCGATCTGGGTGTCGAGCTTCCGGTGTCGGCGGTGCCCCCGATCCAGAAACGACTGGTCCGCAAATGCCGTGGGGCGGCTAAGCCTGTGATCGTGGCCACTCAGATGTTGGAAAGCATGATTGAAAGCCCGATGCCAACCCGGGCCGAGGTCTCGGATGTGGCGACAGCAATCTACGAAGGCACGGATGCGATCATGCTCAGCGCGGAATCCGCTGCGGGTACGTACCCAATCGAGGCCGTGCAAACCATGAACAAGGTTGCAATCGAGGTCGAAGCCGACCCGACCTACACGCAGATTATCGCAGCGTCCCGGACGGCAAAGGGGACTACTATTGCCGATGGTATCGTTGCTGCCGCGCGCGAGATTGCAGAAAAAACAGATATCAAGGCGATTTGCTGTTTTACCCAAAGCGGCACCACCGCGCTGCTGACCGCCCGCGAACGTCCAGGCGTTCCGATCATCGCGATGACGCCTGCCACGGGAACCGCGCGGCGTCTGTGTCTGAGCTGGGGCTGTCATTGCGTGATGACGCCCGAGCTTGAGCGGTTCAAAGGCGCTGTCGTCAACGCGGCCCGTGCGGCCCGTGCCGGTGGGTTCGCATCCGAAGCCGATCAGATCGTGGTGACTGCTGGCGTGCCTTTCAACGTACCGGGAACGACCAATATTTTGCGCATCGCACCCTGTGATGAACGGCTGATCTATAACACCGATCCCGGCTGATGACAGCAATGCCGGGCTCGGCGAAACATAGTATCAAACCGATACGCCTAAATTTTAGGCGGAAAAGTAACAACAATTTCAACAATATAGCGAATTATTGCTTGCGCCCATAAGATAACTCTCTGTTTTTTGGGGTTTTTCCGGGATACTCGGGCGCATGGGCGGTCCACTTAATAAGTTCCAGGTTCCGGCTGCCCTGCCGGGGGCACGGGTCCCGGCATAACCAAAATTATTGGAGGAACGTCATGACAACGAAAATTGTCATTGGACTGGACGGGACAGAAACCGGAGAACGCGCCATCGCCTTTGCCAAGGATCTGGCTGGCCGAATTGGCACGTGTGAATTGCTGGTTGTTTATGTCATCGAATGGTCCCCATTTACTTTTCAAACCCCAGAAGAGAACGCATTGCGGCACAAGCGGCGTGAAGAAGAAATCGAACTTGCGACGAACCGGATTGTTACCCCGGCTGTCGAGGCTCTGACCGCAGATGGTTACACAGTGCAGGGCATCGTGCGTCATGGCGACGTGGCCGAAACTCTGAACGCAATCACCGTTGAGAATGGCGGCTCGCAGATCATCGTCGGGCGCGCCTCGGCCGATGGATTCAAGAAACGCTTGTTTGGCAGCTCGACCCAAAATCTGGTTATGCACGCCGATGTGCCAGTCACTGTTGTGAACTGACGGGAGGGATGAGAATGACTATGTTGAAACATCTCTGGCTGGCTGTAATCGCCGCCTTGATCGCCGCTCCTGCGATGGCGCAAGAGGCGCCCGGGCTGGACGACAAGATCAATCAGGCATTTGCCGATTTCACCGGTCCATTTGTCAGCTTTATTTTTGCGCCGTTTCCGGGAACCAGTTTCCCGTGGATCGTGGGTTGGTTGGTCGTCGCGGCGACTGTCTTCACGCTGTACTTTGCCTTTGTGCAGCTGCGGTTCTTTGGCCATGCGATCAGCCTTGTCAAAGGCGACTACGCCGATCCCAATGACGCGGGTGAGGTCAGCCACTTTCAGGCTCTGGCCACGGCGCTGTCGGGGACAGTTGGTCTTGGTAACATCGCCGGTGTGGCGGTCGCCGTAGGCATTGGCGGACCGGGAGCCACCTTCTGGATGATTGTCGCGGGCCTGTTAGGCATGGCGTCGAAATTCACCGAATGTACGTTGGGTGTGAAATACCGTAACGAATACGAAGATGGCACCGTTTCCGGTGGCCCAATGTACTATATGTCCAAGGGCTTTGACGAGCTGGGCCTGCCTGGAGGCAAGATTCTGGCCGTCCTGTTCTCGATCTTCTGTATTCTGGGCGCGCTGGGCGGGGGCAATATGTTCCAGGCCAATCAGGCTCACCAACAGATTGCGGGCATCACGGGCGACTATCCCGGATGGATCACAGGGGTTGTCTTTGCAATCATCGTGTTCCTTGTCATTGTGGGCGGCCTGAAATCCATCGCACGGGTGACCGAAAAGGTCGTTCCGTTCATGGGCATCCTGTATGTGGCCGCGGCATTGGTGATTATCATCATGAATGCTGATCAAATCGGCTGGGCGTTCGGCCAGATTTTCGCAGGTGCCTTCACCGGCCTCGGCGTCGCTGGTGGTATGGTCGGGGCACTGATCCAGGGCTTCCGGCGTGCCGCGTTTTCGAACGAAGCGGGCGTGGGTTCTGCGGCGATTGCGCACTCGGCTGTTCGGACCAAAGAGCCGATCACCGAAGGGTTCGTCTCGTTGCTTGAGCCGTTCATCGACACGGTTGTGATCTGTACGATGACTGCGCTGGTGATCATCATCACCCAGCAGCTGATCGTCGATCCGGAGACCGGCAATTACATGCTGAACGAAGCGGGCAATGCTATTGCGACTGTTGATGGCAACTCGGGCGTCAGCCTGACCTCGGCAGCCTTTGGTAGTGCCTTCAGCTGGTTCCCATATGTACTGGCGATTGCGGTGGTCTTGTTTGCCTTCTCAACCATGATCAGCTGGTCCTACTATGGCCTCAAGGCCTGGACTTACCTGTTCGGGGAAGGCCACGCCAAGGAGCTGGTGTTCAAGGTCATCTTCTGCATCTTCGTTGTTATCGGCGCGGCGGCCAATCTTGGCCCTGTCATCGACTTCTCGGATGCGGCAATCTTTGCGATGGCGGTCGTGAACGTGTTTGCGCTCTACTTCCTGATGAAGGTGGTGCGTGAAGAACTGGCCAGCTATGCGAGTCGACTAAAGACTGGCGAAATCCGCAAATTCGAACACTAAATCAAACCACCGGGGCGGCCTTTGTCGCCCCGGTGCCTGATCAGCCTGTAAAAAGCGCAGATTCTGGTCCAAACCCCCTTGCCAGTATAGTCGAACTTGCGTAAACGGCGCTTCTGATCGCGTGACCGGCCGAGATGGCATGCCGAGTCGCGTCTGAAACCGAACCCCGAAAGGAGACGGAAATGCCTAAGATGAAGACAAAGTCGAGCGCCAAAAAGCGCTTTAAGGTGACTGCGACCGGTAAGGTCCTTGCTGGCCAAGCCGGTAAACGTCACGGCATGATCAAGCGGACCAAGAAATTCATCCGCGACGCCCGTGGCAACACCACCCTGTCCGCCCCCGACGCCAAGATCGTCAAGGGCTACATGCCCTACGACCGCTAAGAGGAGATTAAGAGATGTCCCGCGTTAAAGGTGGAACCGTAACTCACGCCCGTCACAAGAAGGTTATCAAGGCCGCCAAAGGTTATTATGGCCGCCGCAAGAGCACCTTCAAGGTTGCCCGTCAGGCCGTCGATAAGGCGAACCAGTATGCAACCCGCGACCGTAAGAACCGCAAGCGCAACTTCCGCGCGCTGTGGATCCAGCGTATCAACGCTGCTGTCCGTTCGCATGACGAAGCACTGACATATTCCCGCTTCATCAACGGCCTGACCTTGGCCGGTATCGAAGTGGACCGCAAAGTTCTGGCCGACCTGGCCGTGCACGAACCGGAAGCGTTCGGCACGATCGTCGCCAAAGCTCAGGCCGCTCTGGCTGCTTGATCCTCTTTCGAGAGACAGTGAATGAAGGGCCGTCCCGTTTGGGGCGGCCTTTTTCATTGATAGCCGAAAGTGAACTCAGCAACACTTCGGTAAACTAAAGCGCATAACGTCCATGGTGATGCTCGGATAGATTATTCCTGCGCTGGTGGTACCGCCCGTTGATAAAGATGCCACGTGGCGTGGCCAAGGATCGGCAGTGTGAAGATCAGGCCCAGAAATGCCGGAACCAGCGACAACAGCATGGTAACCGAGATGATCGCAGCCCAAGTGAGCATGACACCCGGGCTTTCCGCGACGACGCGCAAAGAAGTCAACATGGCGGAAACAAAATTGGTTTCCCGGTCAAGCAACATGGGCATGGCAATGACAGTGACCGAAAAAAGGACCGCCGACAGAAATGCGCCGACGCAAGTTCCGATGGCGAGGAAGGCCCAGCCCTGAGGCGTGAAGAATACGGTATTCAAGAACCCTTCAAAATCCGAAAAGGATGCGTTTTGCAGGGTGATCGCAAGCCAAAGCCGGATCTGGTAAATCCAAACCCAGAAAATGAACAGGGTGACAAAGGCCATCCATCCCATTTCGCGTTTGCGCTGATTGGCCATCACAGTCAGGATTTCTGACCAGCCGAACCTCTCTCCGTTCTGCAACCGACGGGACATTTCGTAGAGCCCGGCGGCAGCGAAAGGCGCGACCAGCGGGAATCCAACAATGGCGGGAATGATCATCCAGATCTTTCCAAGCCAGACCAGACTCCAAACCATCAGGATTCCGAAAACCGCATAGAACAGGCCGAAGAACCCACTCATGAAGGGGCGCGCCAGAAAGTCGGAAAACCCTGCCTTCAGCGACTCGGTGACATCACCTGTAGTTACCTTGTTGATTTGGGGCATGGCCGCATGTTGCGGCGTCATGTTGTCCGGTGGTGTGGACCCTGTAGTTTTGGATGCCATGACACACTCCTCTCAAAGAATGGTGTCGCGCTGGGTGGTCTGCCAACTTGCTATGCGGTTAAGCAGACATCCTTCCTGAAACAAGTCTGCATCAGTGGCGGCATAACGGCAAGAGTAAGGATGGCGGCCAAACTTTGGCTGGCGAGTTTTGCTAATTTCAACGGAGCCATAAGCCTATTTGTTTGGGTCTTTCTTCACCAACTGCGCCGCAAACGCCACGCCGGTTCCCGGACCGGCATAGGTGACCATGATCACGTCATCCAGGTAGACCCCGTTGAAAATCCCCGCCGAGACGTCTTCGCCCGAAATCCCAGCCTCGGCCAGAACAAAGCGGGTGGGGTCGTCCAGACTGAAAGTGCCCATAGCTTCTTCTACGACCCACTCTTCATCGCCGATACGCCGCCAGCGGTTGGTGGCAGTGATGAGATTGCCGTCCAGTTTGGTGACTTCCAGCTCCATCTCGGTTTTCAGCAGACCTTTCCCGTGATTTGGGTTCGATTTGGCGAAGGCCACCAGATAGGTGCCGTGCCAGGTGCCGACGATCTGGGGAAAGCCGCTGCCTTCATCAGCGCTGGAAGGGGTGGTGACCGCAAGGGTGGCCACGGCGGCGAGGCTTCGGATGAGCTTGAGTACCATTGGACACGTCTCCTGCATGGGGTGTGATAACTACAGGGTACTGGAGTAGACGCATTTGACAAACCCATATGCGTAAACACAAAAAACCGGCGCGGGTGGCGCGCCGGTTTAAGTTCATCTGCCGTGATTGCGTGAGTGGTGGCAGATGTATTCAGTTAGGTTCAGCCGAATACACGACCCAGTGCGCCGTCGACCGCGTCGGTGATCTGGTCGATGTCGTCTGCGGTTGCAATCAGTGCAGGCGAGAAGCACAGCGTGTTGTTGCGGCTGGGGATCGAACGGTTGGTGGCACCGATGATGACGCCCTGCGCCATACAGTCGGCAACGACCGCCTGAACCCTTTTCTCATCCATTGGCTCTTTGGTGGCCCGATCGGAAACCAGTTCGGCACCCAGGAACAGGCCCTTGCCGCGTACGTCGCCGATGACTTCATGCTTTTCCATCAGCGCTTGCAGGTTGCCCAACATCCGGTCGCCCATATCAATGCAGTTCTGCAGCAGGTTCTCGTCTTCGATGATGCGCATGTTTTCGATTGCCGCAGCTGGACCGGCGGTGCAGCCACCAAAGGTCGAGATGTCGCGGAAATAGCTCAGCGGGTCCGACATGTCGTCTTTGAACATGTCAAAGACTTCCTCGGTGGTGACCATCACGGCAATCGCCGCATAGCCCGAGGCAACGCCTTTGGCCATGGTCACGAAGTCCGGCTTGATCCCGTACTGCTGGTACCCGAACCAGGTGCCGGTACGGCCTACGCCGCAGACAACTTCGTCGATATGCAGCAGGATGTCGTACTTTTTGCAGATTTCCTGCACGCGTTCCCAGTAACCTTCGGGCGCTTCAATCACGCCACCACCGGCGGTCACAGGCTCAAGGCACAGCGCACCAACGGTTTCGGGGCCTTCGCGCAGGATCACCTCTTCGATGGCGTCCGCGGCTGCTTTGCCGAATGCCTCGCCGGACAGGTCTTCCAAGCCCAGCTCGTGCTTGCGGTATTCCATGCAGTGCGGAACGCGGACGAAGTCAGGTGCGAACGGGCCGTACTGCGCCGTACGCTCGTCCTGACCGCCTGCAGACATGGTTGCCAGGGTCGAGCCGTGATAGTCGCGGTCACGGTAAAGGATCTTGGTTTTTTTGCCGCCATAGCGCTTGTGCGCGATCTGGCGAACCATCTTGAACGCCTTCTCGTTCGCTTCGGAACCGGAGTTGGTGTAATAAACGCGGCTCATGCCCGGCATTTTGCTGATCAGCTTTTCAGCAAAGATCGAACCGGGGATAGACCCTGCGGTATTGGCGAAATAGCACAGCTTCATCAGCTGGTCGTGAACCGCCTTACAGATCGATTCGCGGCCATAGCCGACGTTAACGGTCCAGACGCCACCGGACACGGCATCCAGATGCTCTTTGCCGTTCTGGTCCCAGACACGCATGCCTTTGCCTTCGACAATGATCTTCGGATCGTTGCTTTCCAATGGCTTATGCTGCAGCAGGTGGTGCCAGATATGGGCGCGGTCGGCTTCGACCACGTGCGAGAGATCGTTTTCGTTGAACGTGCCGTCCATGACATGTCCTTTCAGAATGGCTGGGGCGCGGGCGGCGAAAAGGGCCGTCCCGGCTTTGTGTTTTCGATGGCTCAGATCACCGCGAAAGCTCTGTCGGAGATAGGGCCAGATTGCACCATCCCGTAAATCCAGTCCATGGCCACGCCGTATTTTTACGGGTTTGTCAGAGGAACGACTTTGTGCTCAATTCGCCGGAACCGCAGAGGGAGGGTCAGCAAATGACACAAGCCAGCATCTACGAGCGTCATTTGGACAAATGTCGGGCAAACTATACACCGTTGTCACCGCTGAGTTTTATCGAGCGGACAGCGCACATTTACCCGGATTATCCTTCCGTGGTTTACGGCGCGCGTCGCTATACATGGGCTGAAACCTATGCCCGCTGCCGCCGGCTGGCAGGCGCATTGTCCGCACGCGGAATCAGCGCGGGCGACACGGTTTCAATCATCGCGGCCAACATTCCGGAAATGTATGAGGCGCATTTTGGCGTGCCGATGGCGGGCGCTGTTCTGAATGCCATAAACACCCGATTGGACGCACCGATCATTGCCTTCATTCTGAATCACGCAGAATCCAAAGTCCTTCTGGTCGATCCCGAGTTCTCAGGCGTGGTCAAAGAGGCGCTGGAACAGGTGGATCACGATGTACTGATCGTCGATATTGAGGACCCGAGCTTTGACGGTGGTGAGAAACTGGGCGGCGTAACCTACGACGCCTTGCTGGCCGAGGGCGACCCTGAATTCAACTGGTCACTACCCAATGACGAGTGGGACGCGATCACGCTGAACTACACGTCAGGTACAACCGGCAATCCGAAAGGTGTCGTGTATCACCACCGAGGGGCCGCGCTGAATGCACAGTCGGACCTGCTGGACTGGAATATGCCAAAGCACTCGGTCTATCTGTGGACCCTGCCGATGTTCCACTGCAACGGCTGGTGTTTCCCCTGGGCGATGGCCGCCAATGCGGGTGTTTCCGTCTGTCTGCGGGCCGTGCGGGACGAACCGATTTATGCTGCATTCCGGGATGAGAAAGTAACACATTTCTGCGGAGCACCGATTGTTCTTAACATGCTGGCCAATGCGCCCGACCACCTCAAGGATTTCGATCATGAGATCAAGGTGATGACCGCTGGCGCGCCGCCGCCCGCCGCTGTGATCGAAAGCATGGAAAACATGGGTGTCGAGGTCACTCATGTATATGGTTTGACCGAAACTTATGGCCCCTCCGTTGTCTGCGCGTGGAAAGATGAATGGAACGGTAAAGAGGCCAAGGAACGCGCCGCTCTTAAGGTCCGTCAGGGTGTCCGCTACTCCGCCCTGTCCGGGCTTATGGTTGCCGACCCGGACACGCTGGAACCTGTGCCCGCAGATGGCGAGACGATGGGTGAGATCTTCATGCAAGGCAACGTCGTTATGAAAGGCTATCTGAAGAACGCCGACGCCACGGACAAAGCGTTCCGAGGCGGATGGTTTGCCTCGGGCGATCTTGGGGTGATGCATCCGGATGGCTACATCGCGCTTAAGGACCGGTCCAAGGACATCATCATTTCAGGTGGCGAGAATATTTCGTCGGTCGAGGTTGAGGATATCCTTTACAAACACCCGGCCGTTATGGAGGCAGCCGTGGTCGCGCGCCCGGACGACAAGTGGGGTGAAACACCCTGTGCGTTCGTTGAACTAAAGCCTAACGCACAGGCGAGCGACGCGGATATCATCGGCTTCTGTCGGGAAAACATGGCCCATTTTAAGGCCCCCAAAACGGTGGTGTTTGGACCTTTACCCAAGACCTCGACTGGCAAGATCCAAAAGTTCAAATTGCGGGATCAGGCAAAGGCGCTGACTTAAGCGCCCACCTTGTCAAAGATCGACAGATCAAGATCCAGCATTTCACCCATCCAGATGGCCCGGTCCCGATGATCCGCCAAATGGTCGCCGGTTTCGGGGTGGGTGAAAACGGTCAAGCCTCGACGGTTCAGCATCAGCCACGGCATGACTTGATCGAACGCGTCCGGGCCAAAGCCCAGCTGGCAGCTCCATCGCGGGTGGGGGCCTACATTCTTGGCATGCATGCGCCCCATCTGAACAGGAAACAGGCCGGCCACCTCTTCACAGACCTGTCGGGCAATGGCTTGCGTATTTGCGTCGTAATAGACATGGGCGTGATAGCCGGTGATCTCTGACATTGGGGCCTCTTGCATACGTTTCGAACAAGATATGGCGCTGCAAATGGTATTGCCACTCGCGCCGTCACACAGGCTCTGTGCGCCAGGTCAAGAGGGTGCGTGGAAGTCTGGGTGGGCTGCGGCAAAGGCTGGATGTTCGGCACAAGCGACCTCGGCGCTTAGACTGCGCGGCAAATCCGATAAATCCACGTCCCAACGGCGCGCATTATACATTTGCGGGACCAGACAAACATCGGCCAGTCCGGGCTTGGTTCCGGTGCAATAGGGCGCTTGCTCGAAACCCTCGAGAAGCGCCTCAAAAGCCAGAAGGCCGGGGCGAATGAAATGGCGCATCCAGTTACCGGGCATACCGTCAGCACCATCACTCAGCGCGGTCGCATACTGCGCGACGGACAAGTTGCAGACCGGATGCACATCAACCGCGATGGATTGCGCCAAAGCCAGCGCATGCGCCCGGGCCGCCGGTTCCGGAGGCAACAGTCCAAGGCCGCGCGTTTGGTCAAGATAGTCGATAATGGCCAGAGATTGTGTCAACCGCAGCCCGTCAATCTCGAGCACGGGGACCAGCCCCTGTGGATTACGCGCCAAGTGGTTGCCGGACCTTTGTTCGCCCGCTGTCAGATCAATTGAAGCGGCTCGATAGCTGATCCCAGCCAGGTTCAGTGCGATGCGCACCCTGTAGCTGGCCGAAGACCGCCAAAAGTCATACAACACCACGCCGCTCATCATCGATCTCCTCAGTTCGTCAGGTGTCCTTCAGCGTGGCGGCTTTCAGGGCGCTAGACAATATATTTGCATTGCCGATGTGATTGGCCAGGACCAGAACCAGACGTGCATTCAGGGCGTCGCTGTCGGCTTTGACCAGCCCATCATGCGCCGCCACCAAATCGGCATAGAAACCGTCGGCATTTTCAAGATTGGGGGAAAGGATCAGATCGGTCATGTCGCTCACTCCTTACCTGTTGCCCGGCGGATCGCCTGCCGGAATGCGTTTTCTTCGAACGTGTCGCGACGGGCTGCAACGTGTTGGTCAGGCCTGATCAGGTACACCGCGCCTGTGGCATCACCCAGATACCTGCGCTTCAACTCCAAAGACAGGTCATCCTTGACCGACAGGGCCAGCCGCGTCGCCTGTACACCGCCCTCTTCGATAGTGTCGGGTGCATCCGCATCTATCGTCAGCAGCGTGAATTTTCCGGCCAACTTGGGCAGCAAAAATTCATCACCCAAAGGCGCGTCGGGGCAGGCGGAACCGGGGCGCGTGATCTCTGGCCCGGTCAGAGCATCCGCAGAACTCAGCGATGATCCGGAATATGCGCATGGTGTGCTCAACCGGCCGGAATTGACCAGCGGGCGCGCAAACGCGTAGTGCTCGCTGAGGTCCAAAACCGCATCCCGTAAAAGACGCGACATATCGGATTTGGGCGTGATAAATTCCGTCGATAGGGTGGACATGCGTATATTCTCATCAGCGGCTTCGACCCGTTCGCGGTTGTAGCTGTCCAGCAAAAGCTCGGGCGCGTCGCCGTCAATAACCATCTTTAGTTTCCAGCACAGGTTGTCTGTGTCCTGCAGGCCAGAGTTGGCCCCGCGCGCGCCAAAGGGGCTGACCTGATGAGCGCTGTCGCCAGCAAACAAAACGCGACCATGGCGGAACCGCTCCATCCGACGGCATTGGAACGTATAGATCGAGACCCATTCAAGTTCGAAATTGATCTCTTCGCCCAACATCGCCTTAAGCCGGGGGATCACGTTTTCAGGTTGTTTTTCCTGCTCGGGATCGATGTCCCTTCCTAGTTGCAGGTCGATCCGCCACACGTTGTCGGGTTGTTTGTGTAGCAGGGCAGACTGTCCGCGATTGAACGGCGGGTCGAACCAGAACCAGCGTTCGGTCGGGAAGTCCGCCTGCATCACCACGTCAGCGATCAGAAAGTTGTCTTCGAATACGCGGCCTTCGAAATCCAAGCCGAGCATGCGGCGGGTTGGCGAGTTTGCACCGTCACAGGCAATCAGCCAATCCGCCTCAACGTTATAGGGGCCTTCGGGAGTTTCGACTTCAAGCTTGACGTGATCGTTGTGGGTACCGACGGCTTCGACCTTGTTCTGGCCGCGAATTTCAATCGGCGCGCCCTCGGCCTGCAGTTCCCGTACCCGTTCAACTAGCGCTTTTTCAAAATAGTATTGTTGCAGGTTGATGAAGGCGGGGTGCGCATAGCCCGCGTCGGGTTGCAGGTGAAACTCATAGACCTGCCGGTTGTCAAAAAAGACTTTGCCGGCATCCCACAGCACGCCTTTATCGACCAACTTAACCCCGGCGCCCAGACGGTCGGCGATTTCCAGAGACCGCTGTGAAAAGCAGATCGCTCGGCTGCCAAAACTAACCTTGTCATTGTCGTCCAGCACGACGACGGGGACCCCTTTCTGGGCCAGATCAATGGCCGCGGCCAACCCAACCGGGCCGGCACCAATCACGATAACCTTGTGTCGTACCGAGCTTGCCGTGTCCTGATCCGGGCTGCGTTGATAGGCATAGAGTGGAACTTCGAAAATATTGTTCATGGGCTCTCCCCCGATACTCAGGCGCCGTGGGCGCACTAGATCCCGCCCTCTGGCACGCACGCGCCAGAAGGCCTTGCCCTATGATTCCACCTATTTCCCCTGTGCAAAACGATCTGGATCAAGTTTGCTCGTCTTCTTCAGCCCTGCAGGGCCTCCCACATCTCCAAGTCGCGCTGGGCGGTCCAGATACGGGGCGTGTCAATGCCGCGGGCTTCGTCATAGGCGCGGGCGACATTGAAAGGCAGGCAATGTTCGTAGATCGCGTAATCGGCGAATTTCGGATCGCACTCTGCGCGCACTGCATCCCATGCCTCTTTCAGAGATCCTCCGCGTGCCGCCACTTTCGCAGCCGGGCGGTAGGTGCTTTCGACAAAGTCACGAGTGTTTTCGATCGCTGCATTGACCATGTCCTTGCCAACCAGGGCGTTTCCGCGACCAGGTGCGATGGCATCGACGTCGAACCACTTGATTTCATCCAGCGTATCGCCCCAATCGCTGAAATGCCCGTCACCGCAATAACAGGCCGAGTGGTATTCGACGATGTCACCGGTGAACATGACATTCTGGTCGGGTACGTGAATGACGATATCACCTGCGGTGTGGGCGCGGCCCAAATGCATAAGATCGACCCGACGATTACCCAGATAAACCGTCATCGTGTCACTGAATGTGGTGGTGGGCCAGGTCAGGCCGGGGATGCTTTCATGGCCTTCAAACAGGCGGGGGAAACGCTGAAACTCGCTGTCCCAGTCCTCTTGCCCGCGTTCAACGACCATGGCGCGCGCCATGTCCGACATCAGGACCTGCTGCGCACCAAGCGCACTGGCACCCAGTACGCGAACCGCGTGGTAGTGGGTCAGCGCAACGTGGGTGATCGGTTTGTCGGTGACGGACCGCACACATTCGATCACCTTGTTGGCCAGGCGCGGGGTCGCCTGCGCCTCGACAATCATGACGCTATCATCGCCGATGATGACGCCTGAATTCGGATCGCCTTCGGCGGTGAAGGCATAAAGGCCCTCGCCGACCTCCGTGAAAGAGATCTTCTTTTCCGACATGTCCCCTTGGGACGCGAATGCCTTGGACATGATGAGTTCCTTATCGGGCGTATGGGTTTTCAAGGGCGGGCAGCAGGGTCCCGACACAGTCGCCAAACCCGATGGTGTAACCTTTGCCCTTGGCAGCACCTGTCAGGGTCAGTGTGTCACCGTCCTCGATAAAAGTGCGGGTTTCACCGGTATCCAGCGTCAGCGGTTCCTTTCCGCCCCAGCTGAGTTCCAACAGCGAGCCCCGCTCTGATTTTGTTGGACCGGAAATCGTGCCAGACCCAAGCAGATCGCCCGTGTTCATTGGGCCGCCTGAGGTCGAATGGTGTGCCAGTTGTTGGGCGGCCGAGTAGTACATTTCGTTGTAATTTGTTCGGGCAATGACTGTGGCGTCCTTGCCGTCGGGC
Source organism: Ruegeria sp. CDSB029 (assembly GCF_059611125.1). Classification (NCBI taxonomy): domain Bacteria; kingdom Pseudomonadati; phylum Pseudomonadota; class Alphaproteobacteria; order Rhodobacterales; family Roseobacteraceae; genus Ruegeria; species Ruegeria sp. CDSB029. The sequence continues at coordinate 84,906 of NZ_JBXWOX010000014.1, read as the reverse complement.
TCCATCGTGACCTCCAAATCAATGTCATACAGCATCGGACCGCAGTCTTTGATGTGATCCAATAACTCGAATTCACGCGCAGGCGTGTCGCAGCGAAAGGGTTCCAGTGCCGCCTTTGTCACAATCCACGGGCTGATCGAAGTGGCTGTGGCTTTGGCTTGAAACGGCCCCAAGGGTTGATATTCCCAGGCCTGAATATCGCGTGCGGACCAATCGTTCAGCAGAACGTAGCCAAAGATGTTGTCGTCGGCCTCCTGAACCGAGATGGGTCCGTCCGAGGGTGTACCGACAATCGCGCCCATCTCAAGCTCGATGTCAAAACGACGGCTAGGTAGAAAAGCGGGCATGTCATGGTCGGGCGACTTGAGCTGGCCCCAGGGCCGACGGATATCGGTCCCCGACACGACAACGGATGAAGCCCGGCCGTTATACCCGATGGGGATATGCAACCAGTTTGGCGGAAGGGCATTTTCCGGTCCGCGGAACATGGTGCCGACGTTTTGCGCGTGGTGACGTCCGGCATAGAAATCGGTGTATTCGCTGACGGCGAAAGGCATGTGCATTTCGGCGTCGATCTGAGCAATAAGCAACGGTTCAACCTGCGCCTGTTCTTCGGCGCCTTCGGCCAATAATGCGGTCAGGCGGTTGCGCAATGCAGCCCAGACGGCAGGACCTTCCTCCATCAGCGGGTTCCAGAAAGGCAGGTCAAAGAGCGGCTCGTCGGCCAGTTCGATCAGACCATTGGTCTCAGCGGCGGTGACATCCAGGATCATGTCACCAATCGCGACGCCACAGCGCGGATCGCCGCCTTCGGTCGAGAAAACACCGTAAGGCAGGTTGTTCAGGGGAAAAGGGTTATCGGCCTCATTGGCCGAGGCCACCCAGGATTTCATCAATGGCATGTATTCAGACCTCTTTTGGGTGTCACTTTTTGCCCGGTGTGCCGTCGAACTTTTTCTCAAGCGACGTCCAGCAGTCGATGTAGTCATCCTGCAACGGGGCTTCGTTGGCTGCAAATGGTGTCAGATGCTGCGGGAAACGGGTTTCGAACATGAAGGACATCGTGTTGTCCAGCTTGTCTGGCCCGAGGTTGGCGTTTGATGCTTTTTCAAACGCCTCCCGATCCGGCCCATGCGGCAACATCATGTTGTGCAGGCTCATGCCGCCCGGAACAAACCCCTGCGGTTTGGCGTCGTACTGGCCGTAAATGTTGCCCATCAACTCAGACATGATGTTCTTATGATACCAGGGCGGGCGGAAAGTATCCTCGGCCACCATCCAGCGTTCGCGGAACAGGACAAAGTCGATATTGGCCGTGCCTGGTTGCCCCGAGGGCGCGGTGAGGACAGTAAAGATCGACGGATCGGGATGGTCGAATAGAATTGCACCGACCGGACAGTAGGTGCGCAGGTCATATTTGTAGGGCGCGTAGTTCCCGTGCCACGCCACCACGTCCAGCGGGCTTTGGCCGATCTTTGTGGTATGGAACTGCCCACACCATTTGACCGTCACGGTCGAAGGCACCTCGCGGTCTTCAAACGCCGCCACCGGAGCCTTGAAATCGCGTGGGTTGGCCATGCAATTGGCCCCAATTGGACCGCGGCCGGGCAATTCGAACTTCTGGCCGTAGTTCTCGCAGACAAATCCGCGCGCCGGGCCTTCCAGCACCTCGACACGGTACACGAGGCCACGGGGGAGAATGGCGATTTCCTTGGGTTCCAGATCAATGATTCCGAGTTCGGTCGCGAACCGCAGGCGACCTTCCTGTGGCACCACCAACATCTCGGAATCGGCTGAGAAGAAATAGTCATCCTCCATAGATTCGGTGACCAGATAGATGTGGCTGGCCATGCCCACCTGCGTGTTCACATCCCCCGCCGTTGTCATGGTGCGCATGCCGGTCAGCCATGTCAGCCCGTCATCGGAATGAGGCACTGCGTCCCAGCGATATTGGCCAAGGCTGATCACGTCCGGGTCAACGCAGGGCGCGGATTTCCAATGTGGTAGTTCGATTTTTTCATAACGGTGCGAATGCTTGACCGACGGGCGAATGCGATAGCACCACGTGCGTTCGGGCGGATTGGCTGTAAAAGCCGTGCCGCTAAGCTGTTCACCATAAAGACCGTAGTTGCAACGCTGCGGGCTGTTCATACCCTGCGGCAATGCGCCGGGCAGGGCTTCCGTCTCAAAATCATTTCCAAAGCCGGGCATATAGCCTGCTTGCGTGCCAACGGGCGTGCCGGCTTGCGTCATTTTGTGCGGATCCGTCGGATGGTTCATCCTGTGTTCCTCCAATTGCTGCTTGTCGAGTAATAGTTGATTTTGTAACTAACAAGCATGACTCAGGACAAATCTGCCAAAAAAGATGACTTTGATCTGCAGGAATTCCTGCCGTATCTGCTGAACCGTGCAGCCGAAGAAAGTTCGCTGGAGTTTCAGCAGGTCTATAAGGACCGTTTCGGAATGCTTCGCACCGAATGGCGCGTCTTGTTTCATCTGGGAAATTACGGCGAGATGACTGCGAAAGAAATAGGTGAGCGCGCCAAAATTCACAAAACCAAGGTCAGCCGTGCAGTTTCGAAACTGGAACAGCGCCGATACTTAGCCCGTAATCGCGACACATCCGACCGCCGGGTTGAACAATTGACGCTGACATCCGCAGGTCAGACGGTTTACAGGGATTTGCGCTTGGTGGCCGAGGCCTATGATACAAAGCTTGCTGGCCTGTTTTCCCGGGACGAAGCAGAACTGTTGCGCAAAATGCTTCGGCGTCTGGCGCATATGGATTGACCACTGGTAATTCACCGCCTCAATTCCCAGATGAAGCCCAGAACAAAAATGGGACAAAACATGACGACCTTGGATGCCGATACGGCAAAATCAAGCGATCTGATCAACTGGCTGGTGGCGCGCGGGCTTGAGGGTGTCGAAAAAGAAGAACTGCTGGAGGAGTACTGCAATCGCCTGGTGGAACTGGGCGTTCCACTAATGCGATTTCACGCGGCCCAATCGACCCTGCACCCGATTTATGGCGGAACCGGCTATAGCTGGTATTACGGCAAGGGCGGGGAATATCAAAAGTTCGAATACTCTGAACAACCCAGCGATCAATGGCGTGCTAGCCCTCTGTTTGCTGTTCTGAACGAAGGCGAAAGCGTTGTGCACGAACGGTTGGTGGATCAGAACGAACCAAGCCGATTTCCCTTGCTGAATGAACTGCGCGAACATGGCGCCACTGAATATTACGCGACGGGTGTGTCCTTTGACATTCCGACTCATAATCAGCCGAAGGACGCCAAAAAGGCGGTGAACGGTGTATTGTTGTCCTGGACGTCAAACGCGCCCGAGGGGTTCAAGGACAGCGATCTGGCGCTGATCAATACAGCCCTGCCGCATCTCGGATTGGCTTTGAAATCGGCAAACAACCAGCGGATATCAAAGGACCTGATGCGCGTCTATTTGGGTCGTGATGCCGGTCGGCGCGTTTTGTCCGGCGAGATCAGGCGCGGGTCGCTTCAGCAGATCGATGCAGTGATCTGGAACTTTGACCTTGAGGGGTTCACCAGCCTGTCCGAAGAGCTGCCGGGCGATGCCCTTATTGAGATGCTAAACGAGTATCTGGCCGCTGCGATAGACGTGGTCCACAAATGCGACGGAAGCATCCTCAAGTTCATGGGCGACGGGTTGATGGCCATGTTCGATGTAGGCGAGATTGATGCGGATGCGCGTGCGGCATTGGCGGCCGTCGCCGAATTGGAGGCATCGATGGCGAAACTGAACGCACAACGTTCTGCCGATGGCCTACCTGTGTCGAACTATACGCTGGCCCTGCACGCGGGTGAGATTCTGTACGGCAATATTGGTTCTGAGAACCGCCTCGACTTCACCGTCATCGGCCCGACCGTCAACCAGACCGCGCGGATTGCCGGAATGCACCGATCACTTGGGCAACGGATCCTGATCTCGGACGATGTGGCTAAGGCTGCACGACCTGCCGCGTCAGAGCTGGTCTCTGTAGGTCGTTACATGCTGCGTGGAGTGCCGGAACCGAAGGAACTGTTTACGGTTTACAAGGCGAATGACGCACGGGATTAAGTTTGCGTTTTGTGGCCGAAATTAATCACGGCTTGGGCCTATCCATTTGTGAACAGGCCCAGGCAATGGTTTCTGGCTCAGACGTGATCGTCCTTAACCAACGCGCCGCGCCCGTGGCCGGCCATACCCCCTGAGACTTCTTCTGTCGCCTCATCAGCGAGTGTCTCTGGCAGGATCAGGTTAAGCACAATAGCGATGAACGCAGCTGGAAGGATGCCTGACGCGCCCAGGACCCGCAGGGTGTCGGGCAGGTGCTGCAGCGCATTTGCCGATCCGGGCGCCACGTTCATGACTTCGAGTTGAAGCCCCAGACCAATCGAAAGCGAAACCGCAAAGATCACCATGTTGCGACGGTTCCACACAACATCCGACAACATGGATACGCCTGCGGCGACAACCATGCCGAACATGACTATGACGCCGCCGCCCAGCACTTCGATCGGAACCGTTCGGATCAACCCGCCGACCTTCGGCACCAGACCGCACACAATCAGGAAAATGGCACCAATGGTGACCACGTGGCGGCTCATGACGCCGGTCATAGCGATCAGACCGACATTCTGGCTGAACGAGGTGTTCGGGAAGCCGCCAAAGACACCCGCAATGGCAGAGCCGAAACCGTCCGCGTATGTGGCCCCCTGAATCTCTTTGTCGGTCGCCTCGCGACCGGCGCCACCTTTGGTGATTCCCGAGACATCTCCGACCGTCTCAACCGCAGAGACAAAGGCCATGAGGCAGAAACCGATTACTGCGGCGAACGAGAACTCGAAACCGTATTTGAAAGGCTGCGGCAGTGCGAAAGCCGCAGAGCGTTCCCACGAGCCTGAGATCACTTCAACGGGCAGCTTCCCAACCAGTAGGCAATAAACATAGCCCACCAAAATACCGACCAGGACAGCCGAAACGGAAAGCATGCCACGCGCGAAGAACTTTAGCCCCAGCGTGACAAACACAACGATCAGCGCAGGTGTCCAGCTGGACAATGAACCATAACTTTCCGCACCCGATGCTTTGGCTGGTACGCCTCCGGCCGCGTATTCGATGCCGACCTTTACCAGTGCAAGACCGATCATCGTCACAACCAATCCGGTGACCAGAGGCGGTAATGCAAAGCGTATCCTGCCGATTACCGTGCCCAACAGGGCATGAAACAAGCCACCGATAATCACGCCCCCAAACAGGGCGGCAAGACCGTCCACGCCTTTTCCGGCAACCAGAGGGATCATGATCGGAATGAAGGCGAATGATGTGCCCTGTACGATCGGAAGCGCCGCGCCAACCGGGCCAAGCGTTACCGTTTGCAACAGCGTGGCAACACCGGCGAAAAGCATCGACATCTGGATCAGGTACAGCAATTCGGGAAAATCCGGGCTGTTTGAGCCAAAGCCAAAGCCCGCCGCGCCAGCGACGATAATCGCCGGAGTAACGTTTGACACGAACATTGCAAGCACGTGCTGAATCCCCAACGGCACGGCCCGGTATATGGCTGGAAAGTAATTTGGATCGCGGAGTTGCTCCGGCGTCCCAATGGATGAATCGGTCATGGCTGTCCTCCCGTAAACGCGCGCTTTGGCGTCCTGTCCTTTGATAGCCTGGTGTGGAATTCACATCCTGATCCATTCAAAGTTGTCTATTATTAGAGCAAGCAGATAGCTGGGATTATCAAAAATACCAAAAAGGTGTTTTGGATGGTTGTATTTTTGGTAAAGAAACCAATGGCGGTCCAGAGTCAGCCCTAACTCGACGCTGAAGCGTCAGGCTGCCGGTATTGTCAAAACTCATTGCCCAAAAGGGCAGGGGCGCACCCGATCTACGATTTTAGCGAGGTATAGTAGCGCTGGGACTGGAACGCCCGAACGTGGCAGTTAGAAGTCGATCTCTACGCCCGGCAGGTTAAGCTCTTTCATCATGTCGCGCAGCTCTTGCCGTGCAGCGATGTTCGAAATGTTCAGCTGTTTGACCCCGATATCCTTGAGGTCCAGCAAGGTCAGGCCGCGTGGGAAAAGCTCGCGGAAGATAACCCGCTCGGAGAAACCCGAGGCGACGCGGAAGCCGATGCGCTGGGACAGCATCTCAATCGCGCGCTGCATCTTTTCCTTGTTGACCATGCGCTGGGTGCCGACGCGGTTGCGCACGACCACCCAGTCGATGGGTTTTAGTCCCGCCTGCGCGCGCAACTGACGCGCGTTCCACACCATTTCCGAATAGACCGACGGGCCTAGGATCTTTTCGCCCTTCGAGTCGATCCGTGCAAGCAAGTCAAAGTCGATAAAGCTGTCATTCAGTGGCGTGATCAGCGTATCGGCCAGCGAATGTGCCACCTGGCTTAGGCGTGTGTGCGATCCGGGGCAGTCGATCAGGATGAAATCGCTGTCGCTTTCCAGCTCGGACACGGCAGCTGACAAGCGGTGGTCATAGATGTTTTCGCCGGGTTTCAGCTTGGCGGCATCAATCTCGGGCAGATCGTGGTGGCGAGGGCTAGGCAAAGTGACCTCGGACCCGTTCAGGAAATTACCGCGGTTCTCAAAGTACCGGCCAAGGCTGCGCTGCCGAAGATCAAGGTCCAGTGTGCTGACCTTGTGACCCAATCGCGCTAGTGCGGTCGCTACATGCATCGACACGGTCGATTTGCCTGCGCCGCCCTTCTCGTTCCCCACTACGATAATATGTGCCATGCTTGTATTCCCACGTCCCGCCGTGCTTAACCACACGTTGTTGCGACCCACTATATGTTGTGGAGGCCGGGAATGGAAGAACCCCAAGCGCCATCGAAGGGCAATATCAGGCTCTAATTTGGAAAACTCAACCGGGTGTGTTGGTTAGGACGCGTGCTTGTCAAAGCGGATGGGGTGTTTCACAGTTCAAATCAGGGTTTGGCGATAGGGGAACCGGTTGGACCATCTGTTTTTGAACGTTCTGAACGTGGTTCTGCCGGTGCTGATCTGTGCCGGGATCGGCTATGCCCTTGCTGTGATCAAGGCGCCGTTCGACAACAAAGTCATCGGTGGGATCGTCTCACGCGTTGGGTACCCGACGCTGATCATCTCGCATCTGTCCACGACCCAAGTTGCGGTTGGCACCTTTCTGGACGTCATGACGGCCGCAGCGCTGGCCATTGCGGGGTTCGGAGTGTTGGGATTTCTGGCACTGAAAGCCATGCGTCTGCCGGTTCGGGCCTTTTTGACACCGCTGATGCATGGGAACGTGGGCAATGTCGGACTGCCTATCGCGTTGCTTGCGTTGGGTGATGCGGGAATGGCCTATACGATGGGATTTGTCGTGGTGGTGCTGATCAGCATTTTCACCATCGGAATGTGGATCCCGGCGGGGGAGTTTTCGCCCAGAAAGCTCGTCACGTCCCCGATTATTTATGCAGTGATCCTATCGCTGATCCTTATGGCGAGCGGATCAAGCTTGCCTCAGCCGTTGGCAAAATCCTTCGACATTCTTGGTGGGCTGTCGATCCCGTTGATGCTGCTGACATTGGGTCATACGCTGGCGACGTTGCGGATCAAAAGCCTGGGCCGGGCGGTGCTGTTGACCGTTCTGCATCTGGTCATGGCGATTGCAATCGCCAGCACTTTGGTATGGGTGTTCGGTTTCACCGGAGCTGAGCGTGGCGCGGTGATCCTGTGTTGCCTGATGCCGTCCTCGGTTGCGACTTACCTGTTCATTGACCAGCACGTTCCGGAATACGGGCCGGATGTTGCTGGTTTCATTCTTGTGTCGACGCTGGCCACGATCATCGTCCTGCCGCTTGCTCTGTCCTACTGGATCTAAAGCCGACCCTATGCCCAGCGACAAAAATCGCTAAACTGCTGATTAATTGCATTTAAGAACAATGAGTTTTGGGGTGGAATTATGACCGACAAGACGTCTTCTGACCCAACACACGAGGGGGGTGCCCGCGTTGTGCTGGCGATGACGGCCATCTGCATGATGGTTGTTGGGTTTAACACAACGGCCGTCGCGACCATCCTGCCGAACCTCAAGGCCGAGTTCGATTTGACACCATCCGGTCTGCAATGGGTGATGGCAACCTATACCGTGGCCAGCGCTACGCTGGTCACAATCGTCAGCCGGTTGGGCGATATCACCGGCAAGATGGGCGTGTTCTTTGCTGGTATGATTGTCTTTGGCATTGGGTCCGCCTCGGTCCTGCTTGCGCAAGATGGCGCGATGCTTTTGTTTGGGCGCGGGGCGCAGGGTGCAGGGGCTGCGGCCTTGTTTGGAACATCTCTGTCATTGCTCACCGCCGCCACACCTGAAGAACAGCGTGCAGGTGTCACCGGCGCATGGGGTGCAATTGTCGGTCTTGCCATTGGCGTCGGGCCGATCGTCGGCGGAGCCTTTGCCCACTACATCAGCTGGCGCGCAGTGTTTGCGACCGATCTGGTGTTGCTGATGTTCGCCTTCCTGATTGGGCTACATGTCAGCCGGCGCAGATACGTGCCGGACACACGTCAGGCCGGGGCCAAGTTTGACTATCCGGGTGCTTTTGCGCTGCTGTTGTTCCTTGGCCCGCTGTCCTTCGCGCTTAGCAATGGCGAAAGCAGCGGGTGGGCTACGCCGATGACATTGATGCCGCTGGGAGTCGCTGCGGTTGCGACAATCATCCTTGTCATCGTATCCCGCCGCAGCGACGATCCGTTGATCGAGCTACGATACTTCAAGCATCCGCGCTATTTCATGGCCGCCGTTGGCATGTTCTTCACCGGCTTCACGCTGTTCTGTTTCTTTGTGTACTTCAACACGTTCGTTCAATCCCCGGATGCCTTCGGCTATTCGCCCATCGGCGCAGGTTTGGCGATCATGCCGCTTAGCCTCAGCATGTTCGTGATCTCGGTCACCGCACCCCGGTTTCTGGCGCCCTACAGCTTTCAATGGCCTATCGCGATCGGCTTGGGGGCGATGGCCTGTGGGTTCTTGCTGTTGATGACAACTTCGAACTCCACCCAATATGCTGAGATCTGGTGGAAGCTGATGATCGTCGGCATTGGATTAGGTATCTGTTTTTCACTTTTACCCCGGCTCGGTCTGCGCGTGTTGCCGGAAGAGCATGTGGGGCAGGGATCCGGGGTGATTAACGCCTGCCTGTATTTTGGCGCGACACTGGGCGCCGTAGTCGGAGGGTTGGCCGAAGCGATAACGACCCGCAGAGGTATTTCCGAGGTCATGAATGCTTTGCCCGCCGGGTCCGACCAGCGAGAAGATCTGGCCCATGCCCTAACCCATGGGACGCCGAGTCAAATCCAACAACTGATCGCTAAAATGGATCCTGAAACTAGCAGCGCTTTGGCCAAGGCCCTTCGGGACTTGCAGGACAACGCCTTTGACAGCGCGATGCTTGTTGCCGCGGTGGCGGCTCTAGTCGGGATGGCTTTGGCGCTGATGTTGCTTCGGGGCCCGGTTCCGCCCGTACACAGCGCAGCCGAGCTGACGCGTGCGAAGAGTTGAGTTCGCTTCAACTGTTGGCAATTCTTCTACTAGAAATATGACTGTGATAGTAGGTCTCCATGGTTGAGTTTGCGTTACTCTCTCAAAAAACCTTGCGCCCTTTGGCGGCATTGTCTGTGCGCGAAGATCAGGCAGGGTTTGTCGCGACAAATCTAATGACGATGGCGCAGTCGATCTTCGAACCGGGGTCAGAAATCTATGGCATTTGGGATGGCGGCGATGCGGTGGGTTTGCTTGCCATAATCGACATGGCGCATCCCGACGCAGATTTGGATGACGGGGATGACCCAGATGGCGTCTATATCTGGCGGCTGATGGTCGACAAATCTCGTCAGGGCCGGGGCTATGGAATGGCCGCATTGGATTTTGCAAAATCCGTGGCTTTGAAAAAGGGTCGCTCTAATCTGGTGATCAGCGTCGTCGACGAACCCGGCAGTGCGCTGCCGCTTTATCAATCGTTCGGGTTTGCGCCGACTGGCCGGCTTGTCGATGGAGAGGTCGAGTTGATCATGCGACTGGCTTAGCCACTTATTTTTGGCAACGTTCTACGCACAAAAAAGGCCGCCCCGGTGGGCGGCCTTTCGCATCTCAAACGGGTCAGGCTTAGAAGCCCAGACCTTCGTATTTCTTCTTGAACTTCGACACACGGCCGCCAGCGTCCAACAGGCGCGACGAACCACCGGTCCATGCGGGGTGCACAGAGGGGTCGATTTCCAGAGCCAGCTGATCGCCTTCGGCGCCCCAGGTGGATTTCATCTGAACCACGGTGCCATCGGTCATTTTGACGTCGATGACGTGATAATCGGGATGGATGTCTTTTTTCATCTTTCCGTTCCTTACGCTTCGGCGCCAGCCTTGGGCTTGTAGTTGGTGACTTCTGCGATACGCGCGGATTTACCACGGCGCGAGCGCAGATAGTACAGTTTGGCGCGACGGACGCGGCCACGGCGGACAACGGTGATGCTGTCGATGTTGGTCGAATACAGCGGGAACACACGTTCTACGCCTTCGCCAAACGAAATTTTGCGAACGGTGAACGCACCGGCGATGGTGTTGCCACCTTTGCGGGCGATGCAGACGCCTTCGTAGTTCTGCACACGGGTGCGCGACCCTTCGGTCACTTTAAAGCCGACACGGATGGTGTCACCGGCTTTGAAATCGGGGATGTCCTTCCCCAGGGCGGCAATCTGTTCCGCCTCAAGCTGTGCGATCAGGTCCATCGCATTTCTCCTATCTGCTCGTGGTTGGTCCACGAAGTTGAGCACGGCCTGAGAGCTCTTGGTCTTCACCGGGTCCTGCGAACAGCCCGCCAGAGGTCAGATCGAATGTTCCTTATGCCTGGTCTGCCCTGCCGCGCCGTGGCCGAAGAAAGCCGGGCGTCACGCCATGATGCAAACCAAAACACCGGAGTCGCATGTCGCGGCACCGGATTGCGCTGCTTTACGGGCTTTGTGCGCAGGGATCAAGCCTGAATCTCTATAAAGATCGGGGCGGAGTGGTAGGTTTTCGCCGCTTGTCAACAACACCGTTGCCTTGTCAGGCAGATCGGGCATTCTAGAGGGAATTATAAGAGCAGAAATTTGGAACAGGAACATACCATGCGTACAGCATTGATGCTGGCTGTTATGGCCTTCGCGACCCTGTCTTGCGGTCGCAGCAGCCCGCCGCCCCAACAGGTTGAACCAAAGGCATTTCTGAGCACCACGTCGCCTTCGGTCATTTTTCCAAGCTTTGGGGATGCCAAGCCGCATGAGTGGGAAGGCCGGCATCCGGGGCACTATCCGGTTCACGGGCTCGATGTTTCGCGATGGCAGGGTCCGATTGACTGGCGCAGGGCCAAGTCCTCCGGTGTCAGTTTCGTATTCATCAAGGCGACCGAGGGGGGGGACGTAGCCGACCCTTTGTTTGATGATCACCGGCGCGGCGCGCAAGCCGCCGGTGTTCCATGGGGGGCTTATCACTATTACTATTTTTGCCGACCGGCGCATGAGCAGGCAAAATGGTTCATCGAGAACGTGCCCCGAGGTGCCGACCTGCCGCATGTGCTGGATATGGAATGGACGCCACATTCCAAGACCTGCACCATCAGACCCGATGGCGCCACCGTCCGGTCCGAGGCGAAGCGGTTCCTTGATATCCTGGAACGCCACTATGGCCGCCGCCCGATCGTCTATACGACCGTGGATTTCTACGGTGACACCGATATCGCCCGCCTGCCCAAGACGGAATTCTGGCTGCGGTCGGTCGCCGGGCACCCGCGCAACGTTTACCCCAAGGCCGCGTGGCGGTTTTGGCAGTATACGGGCACGGGTTTGGTTCCTGGCGTTCAGGGGGAAGTGGACATCAACACATTCAACGGCCCGCCTGAGATATGGGCCAGATGGAAGGCGGGGGGCACTTAGCCGCTTGGTGCCCCATAAGTTTCAATGGTTCCTCCCGCCACAAGGTGATCCAGACGGCGTACCCGTTCTTGGCCAGATGTGTGATGCAGCCAGAACCGCTCTCCATCAGTCAGTTCGCGTCGCTCGAAGCCAAGTTCGGTCATGCAGCGGTGCACCTGGTCAATTTCACCCTGTGAGCGAAGCTTATCGTCGAAGGGCGCCGTAACGATGGGGCCAAGGATCACGCCCCACAGCAGGATATTCGTGGCGTATCCACCAATCACCGCGCTGTTGCCCCCAATATCTTCCTCGGTGGCGCATGATTGCACGGCGACCTTTGCGGAGTGCAGGTTATGGCCCGCCTGAGTGGGCACTGCCATCTCAAGAGGCTTGGTTGTGCAAGCTGAAAGGGCAAGCACAGCTAAGCATATGATTTTTTTTCATTTAGCAGCCTGTTATGCGTTGAATTGAAATCGCATTTTGCAATATCTTCAAGATGAGTATTTTTTCAGAACATCAGCTTCAAGTGGTGTTCGCTAAATACAGGAACGTGCTGCATACAAGCCACACTCGGGGTATCAATCCTGTGTGTCGTCCCCGGATTCCTCATAGCGTTCCCACAGATCAGGGCGTCGCTTGCGGGTGATCTCTTCAGACATCTGGTGCCGCCATTCGGCAATGCGCCCATGATGACCAGACATCAGAATGTCGGGGATCGGACGGCCTTTCCAATCTGCGGGTCGGGTGTATTGCGGGTGCTCTAAAAGACCCGAGGAAAAGCTCTCGTCTTCGGCTGAGGCCTGGTTGCCCAATACGCCGGGAATCAACCGCACAGTTGAGTCAATCAGCGCCTGGGCTGCGATCTCGCCGCCGGTCATCACGAAATCCCCAAGGCTGACTTCCTGAACGCCGTAATGTTCCAACACGCGTTCATCGACGCCTTCGAACCGACCGCAGAGCAAGGTCATACCGTCGCAGCGTGCGAGGTTTTGCATCATACGTTGATCCATCCGGCGACCGCGCGGGCTGAGGTAGATCAACGGCCAGTTGCCTTGCACACCAGCCATTGTGTGTTCGATTGCCTCACCCAGCACGTCTGCGCGCAACACCATACCCGCGCCGCCGCCGGCCGGCGTGTCGTCGACATTGCGATGTTTGCCAACGCCGAACTGGCGCAGATCCACGGTCTCTAACTGCCACAACCCTTCTTGCAGGGCTTTGCCTGTCAAGCTTTCGCCCAGAACGCCGGGAAAGGCCGAAGGGAACAGGGTGATGATTTTCGCCTTCCAGACCCCGTGCAGGTCAGGTGTCGGAGTCATCAATTCACGCGGCTTCAGCGTGGGTCGGATTGCCTTGCGTCCGTGAGATTTGCCTGGCTTGTCTGTCATATTGTGCCGACCATCGCGTTCTTTGCCCGCTCTACTACCAGCGCTTTTTGCCGGGTCAGCTCAGCTTCGTCCAGATGGGATCGGTTCAGCGTCAGCAATTCGGCCAGCACGCTTTCCGGCAGCCTGCTGTTGGATTTTGTGGGCGGCACCAAAAGCTGCGCTTTTTCCCGAGGCAAGTTCAGGAATTCGGCAAAAGGCGTACCGGGACCAAAGCGGCGCAAATGCGTCTCTTCCAGCCACTCTTGGATCACGGTGACCGACGGCAGTTTCTTGCGAATTTCCGAGACCGTTTCCTCGAGCGGGGGCAGGTGATCCATGTTCGTGCGGAAGGTTTCGAAATCCTGGACTTCACGGGTTCTTTGAAGATCGTGAGCCCACAGGCTGCGCAACCACGCTCCGCGCTGGCGCAGGGACAGGTAGATCGTGATATTGACCTCCTGATCCTCGAACCGATCGCGGACGGCGTCCACCAGACAAGCGGCCAGATCGGGTGTAGCTGCATACCCCTGTTCGATATTGCGGCTGGGTCGCAGGCCGCTGAAATTCTCTTCACTGACGATCAGGCCACGTTTCGTGCCGAAGTTCCGCGTGGCCAGATACTCTCGGGCCTGCGAGCTGAATTCGGACAGCGTTCCCACGGTTCCATAGATGGAGTGGCGGGTCGCAGCACCTGACAGCCCCAATTTGCGCGTCTTGTAAGGCAGCAACAGTGCAAAATGTGGCCAGATCAACTCGCGGTTTTCATACAGAAACGACTGAGCTGCAGTGGTTCCGGTCTTGTGTAGCCCCAGATGCAGCAGAACGCGTCGCATCAGATCAGCCCCTCGGGCGGGTCTGCGATGATGCGGCCTTTGTCCAGATCCACGGTTGGAACAACCTCAAGCGTGAAGGGCAGAAAAACGGTGCCTTTCAACCCCGGCCCGTGCAGTTCCAGCAGATCTGCGGCGCCGTGGTTTTGTACCGACTTCACACGACCCAGCAGCGTTCCGCCGGTGTCGTAGACCTCAAGCTCGATCAGGTCGGTGTGATAGAATTCGTCATCAGGCAATGATGGCAGCTGATCACGCCGCGCGAACAGGCGGAGGCCGTTGATGGCGTCTGCCTGTTCTTTGGTCTCGATCCCACCCAAACGCGCCGCAAAGCCGTTTTTGATTGGGCGGGTCAGGACCAGCGGATAGCGTTCCTTGCCGTCTTCGTCAGTTAGGGGCGAATAGGTCTCGATATCCTCTGGGATGGCGCAAAAACTCTTTAGCCGCACTTCGCCGCGCACGCCGTAAGACCCCGCAACGCTGCCCACGCAGATCAGATCAGTCATTTGGCTCTTCCGTCGTTACACATAATCCGTCCTGCCAGTCTCCAAGCGAGGCACATGCCTCGCGTTGGTTATTGCGCTCAAAGAACACGCCCACAATAAAAGCGATCAGCAACAGGATGGGAAGTCGTATCAGTCCGAACATCTGGCTTTACCGCGTTTCGAGATGCAACCGGGCGCTGCGCTGTTCCCAGCCGGCACGCTCAAGTTCGGGTCTTTCAGACATTTCTTCCGGCCAGCCCACACAGTAGTAGCCGACCAGAGACCAATCGTCAGGCACAGCCAGATCGCGTTTCATCTGTTCTGGATCAAGGATCGAGACCCAGCCCAGACCCAACCCCTCGGCCCGCAAAGCGAGCCAAAACAAGGTGATTGCGGCAACGACGGAATAGCGGCGCATCTCGGGCATCGTGCCCGCGCCTAGCCCCAGACCTTTGTTGGTCGTCTCGTCTGAGAAAACAGCCAGCTGAACAGGCGCTTCCTGCATGCCGGACAGCTTGAGGCGGCTATATTTCAGCGCCTTGTCCCCCGAGTATCCCGCAAGGGCCTCTTCGTTGGCGTTTTGGAAATTCTCCAGCGCTGCGGCACGCGCCGCTTCGCTTTCGACGCGAATGACGCGCCAGGGTTCGCTCAGCCCCACTGAAGGGGCCAATCGAAATGTGTCGAGACAGCGCGTCAGCACCGCCTCGTCCACGGGATCGGTGCGGAACCGGCGCACATCGCGCCGGAGCCGCATCAACAGTTCGAACTGCGTGCGAAAATCGTCGGTGAAGTCCTGATCCTGCACGCGCCGACCTGCTTACTCTTCTGCTGCTGCTTCTTCAGCCGGCGCAGCCGCCGCTTCGGCAGCTTCAGCAGCCTTTGCAGCTTTTTCTTCTGCACGTTCCTGAGCTTTCTTGCCCGGGGTACCCTTGTTGGGGTTGTTGCGCTCCGCCTTGTCGCGGGTGCCGGCAGCTTCCAGCATACGTGCGATACGGTCGGTGGGCTGTGCGCCCTGGTCTAGCCAGTACTGGATGCGCTCCATGTTCATTTTCACGCGCTCTTCGCTGTCTTTCGGCAGCAGCGGGTTGTAGGTGCCCAGCTTTTCGATGAAACGGCCGTCGCGGGGCATACGGCTGTCAGCCGCTACGATGCGATAGAAAGGACGCTTTTTCGAGCCGCCGCGGGCGAGACGAATTTTCATTGCCATGGTGGTATCTCCTTTGAATGGCGTATCCGGTGGTTCACCGGTTTAGTTCTGGTGTTTCTTGTGGTGTCGGATGACTTCCTGAATGATGAAATTCAGAAAAGCCTTGGCGAAATCGGGGTCCAGATCGGCCTCTTTCGCCAGTTCTTCTAACCGTGCGATCTGCGCGGCCTCGCGCGAGGGATCGGACGGGGGAAGTTCGTGTTCGGCCTTGAGCTTGCCAACGGCCTGGGTGTGCTTGAACCGCTCGCCCAACGTGTAGACAAGGATCGCGTCCAGCCGATCAATGCTTTCGCGATGCTCTTTCAGCAACGTCGCAGCCCGTGTCACAGGGTTGTTCATTGGCCGGTCCTCTCAGCGGTCAAAGCGGTGTCAGTAGTATCGAGTTTCGGGTGCCGCCAAACCTGGCAGCGTTCGCCGACAACCTCGCCTTCGCGCTCATAAGTGGCACCAAGACGTTCGGCTAATGCGCGCGAGCGGTCATTCGCGTGGGCGATGTATGAGATCGGACCGTTCACCCCCTGGTGTTGGGCGGCATAGGCGCGGGCAGCCATCGCAGCTTCGTATGCAATGCCCTTGCCTTCGAAGCCGTCGAAAACGACCCAACCCAATTCCGGCTCATCCCAGCCCGGGGCGTTGATGATCCCGGTCCAGCCTGCAAACGCGCCGCTTGCCCTTTCAACGATGTGCCAACCGCCGTAACCCATGATGGCCCAGTGCCCGAACCGGCCCAAAAGCGACCGCCATACCTCCAGCGGCGTTTTTGGCCCACCGACCATACGGCTGCGTTCCGACGCGAAGAAAGCCGTCATTGCGGGCAAATCACCTTCTTGTGGTGCCCGCAGGATCAGGTTTCCTGTTTCAACGGTGGGGATGGTGTACGACGTCATGCGTAGGCCTCGATCCCGCCATTCACCAGATCGGCCGGCGCAGGGTGCCGCCAGACCTGCATTGTACCGAAACCCGGGTGTTCGTAGGTATAATCAAACTGCGCGCCCAGCCTTTCGGCCACGGCCTTGCTGCCCAGATTGTCCGGGTCGATCAGAGAAATCGCCGTTTCCCACCCCAGCACATCATAGGCATGCGCACGCGCGGCCAGAGCGGCCTCGGTCGCGTAACCTTTGCCGGTGGCGTTATTCATCAACGTCCAGCCGATTTCGGGCTCGGGCCAGCTATGGGGGAACCACAGGCCCACATGGCCGACATAGGTGCCGGTGCCCTTTTCTTCGACGCCCCAGAACCCATATCCGCGCATGGCCCAGTGACCCAGCAGCATCGCCATTGCGCGCCAAGTTTCGTCCGGGCGTTTTGGGCCGCCGACGAATTTTGAGGCATCGCTGGCAAAGAACTCGGCCTCGGCTGCGAAGTCAGCTTCGCAGGGGGCACGCATGATCAGGCGCTCGGTTTCCAGCGTCGGGATCGCCATGGAAAGTGTCATGCCTGCACCTCGCCATAGCGCCAGACATGTTGGTCTGCGCCAAAGGCGCTCTCAGCCATGGCGTCACGGGACGCACCAAGGCGTTGAGCCAGCGCATTCGAGCGGACGTTGGATGCCGATACATAGCTGACGAACTGGCCGGGCCCGAGCAGGTCAAAACCGAAGTCGCGAACGGCAGTGCAGGCCTCAATGGCGTAGCCTTGCTTGCGGTATTCGGCGCTGAAAACATAGCCAAGCTCGGGTTCTTGATCGTCCCATTCCAAGCCCAGAATGACGAAGCCAATGACCTGACCGCCATCTTTCAGGGTGACCGAGAACAGGCCATGACCATGCAGAAGCCAGCCGGAGGTATAGTAGGAAAACTCGGTCCAGGCTTCTTGCTCAGTGTCGCCAAAGCTTTCTGCACAGACTGACGTCCACACCGGCAGGTCGTCCAAAGTGGGCGCACGCAGGACCAGCCGCCGGGTCTGAATGACCGGCAAGGCCGCGCGATATTGCGCTGCTGCCATCGCCGCCTTTCCGGACGGGGGCTGGGTGCAGCGTGCTGGCGTCACTTTTTCTTTCCGAAACCGCTCAGACCCGGAGGCAGAGCCATGCCGCCGCCCATGCCAGGCATACCGGGCATCTTGCCGCCCATCGCCTTGGCGGCCTGTTCCAGCGCTTTGGGATCCATACCCGCGGCCATGTCCTCGGGCGAGGGTCCGCCTTTGCCGAACATGCCTTTCATGGCCTGTTTCAGCATCTTGCCTTTGCCCATTTTGCCCATCTTCTTCATCATGTCGGACATCTGCCGGTGCATCTTGAGCAGCTTGTTGAGGTCGCTGACCTCTATGCCCGAACCGGCGGCGATGCGTTTCTTACGGCTCGCTTGCAGCAGTTGCGGGTTGGCGCGTTCGCGTTTGGTCATGGACTGGATCATGGCGATCTGGCGTTTGAGCACCTTGTCATCCATGCCTGCTTCTTCGACTTGCTTGGCCATTTTGCCCATGCCGGGCATCATGCCCATCATGCCCTGCATGCCGCCCATCTGGATCATCTGTTCCAGCTGCATTTTCAGGTCGTTCATGTTGAACTGACCTTTGACCATGCGCTTCATCATGCGCTCGGTCTGTTCCATCTCCATCGTTTCCTGGGCTTTTTCGACCAGGGCAACGATGTCGCCCATGCCCAGAATACGACCGGCGATACGGTCCGGCTCGAAGGTTTCGAGCGCGTCCATCTTCTCACCCAGACCGACAAAGCGGATCGGCTTGCCAGTGACCGCACGCATCGACAGCGCCGCACCACCGCGCCCGTCGCCGTCCATCCGGGTCAGGACCACGCCGGAGATGCCGACTTTGGCGTCGAACTCTTCGGCGACTTCAACAGCGACCTGACCGGTCAGGCCGTCGACGACCAGCAGGGTCTCGCGCGGATCAACCGCGTTTCGGACCTGCTCGACCTCGTCCATCAGGACTTCGTCGATATGCAGACGGCCAGCGGTATCCAGCATGTAGACGTCATAGCCGCCCAGCGTGGCCTGCTGCTTTGCGCGCTTGGCGATATCAACGGGCTTCTGGCCCGGCACAATCGGCAGGGTGTCAACGCCAACCTGCGTGCCCAGAACGGCCAACTGATCCATCGCGGCCGGGCGATAGACGTCGAGCGAGGCCATCAGGACCTTTTTGCCCTCTTTCTCTTTCAGGCGCTTCGCCAGCTTACCGGTTGTGGTCGTCTTACCCGAGCCCTGGAGGCCGACCATCAGGATCGGGGCAGGAGGGTTGTCGATCTTCAGCGCACCTGGATCTTCTTCACCGCGCAGGGTGTCGACCAACGCGTCATGCACGATCTTGACGACCTGCTGTCCGGGGGTAATCGACTTGGTCACCGCCTGACCGGTGGCCTGATCCTGCACTTTCTTGACGAATTCTCGAGCTACCGGCAGCGAGACATCTGCCTCAAGCAGCGCAACCCGAACCTCACGCAGAGCGGTTTTGACGTCCTCTTCGGACAGGGCACCCTGTTTGGTCAGCCGGTCAAAGACGCCAGAAAGGCGTTCGGATAGATTTTCAAACATGCCTTCGGCCTCCTATGCCGGTTATCTGGTGGCGTGCCTTAGATAGGATGCGCCGGTTAAATGCACAAACGCCCCCACGGGCGTAACACGCTGGTGGGGGGCGATCCCTGAACGACTCAAGGGACCGGAAGATCAGACGCTTCCGGATGTTGGGTTGGGCTTTAGGCCGATCGGCTGGCAGAGTCAACCTTGCGCGCAGGAAGCCAGTCATTGACCGCATCAACCAGCCGATGCGCACCCCGACGATTTGAGAATGCCTCGACGATGGGATGCCGGCCCTCGCTCATTCCCTTGTCCAATATTAGCACAGGCCGATATAGGGTGGATGTCCCCTTATTGCTTCTCGATGCCGTGCTTTCGATCTCCGCATGGGACAAGTTTGCAAGCAAATGCTCGACGGTATCATAGCCAAAGACGGACTGCCTGCGGATCATTATTTTGTCTTTGTTCCGGTCCAAGATAACCTGAACGCGGCGCACAAAGGCGCAGAAGGCCCCAAGACCCATCCCACCGCCGAATAGGGCAAAGAAGATGCCGAACAAGATGCCCTCACCGCCCTCACTGACCATGAACAGGCCCGCGCCGACAAAAGCCAGAATGAAGAAGACCAGCGTGATGCCGATAAACCATGGCGTATCGGACAAGATCAGTTGGTTCGGAGAATTGCGCGTGACTTTCATGGCGGCACGCTAGCATCGATTTTCAGGCCTGTCGTGGCTTGAATCTGTCAGCGCATTGCGCGATTAGCGCCTCAAACGAGGAGGTACCCATGGATGCGTCATCCGCTTTTCAAGACACGCTGCCGATCAGTTCAGACGCGCTGTTGCAGCGGCTGGATGACGGGGGGCTGAGCTATCGTCTGCACACGCATATCCCCCTGCGCACGGTTGAGGATGCCAAAGGCGTTGAAGAGCAATTCCTGGTACCAGGCGAAAACACCTTGCGCCTCAAGAACCTGTACCTGCGCGACAAGAAAAAGCGGAACTATCTGGTGACGCTGGAACAAAGCCGCGAGATTGATCTTAAGGCGTTGGGCACAGAGCTGGGGATCGGTAATCTGTCGTTTGGATCGGCGGATCGGCTGTTTCAGAACCTTGGCATCCGCCCCGGCGCGGTCAGTCCGCTGGCCATGATCAACGGGGCGTCAAACGATGTGCGGTTCTTCATGGACGCCGCCGCGCAAACGGCGGACGTCATCTATATGCATCCATTGGTAAATGACCGGACTGTCGCCATGACACGCGATGACCTGATGGCATTCTTCGATCAGATCGGATGCGAGACCACCTGGCTGCCGTGATCAATCGCTCAGCGCCTCTTCGAGGGTTGCGGCGACATGGGCGGCGGACGGATTGACGAACAGGTGGCCGTCAGCTTCAAAAACAGGGTCATCCAGGTGGTCGGGAAAGGCCAGCGGCAGTTCGGTGCACGCCAGCAAGATCGCGGTTCCCGGCTTTGCGTGCCTGTCGCAGAATGTTAGTAAACGAGCGCGCGCCGTGTCTGATGCGCCGCCGTAGAAGTCACTGTCGATCATAGCCTGCATCTCGGCAATTTCCGTTTCGGGCAAGCGATCATTTGCAGTGATCCCTTCAGCGGCCAATCGGTCTGAATAATTGCTGGCCTGCATGGTCACTGTCGTTCCCAGAACCAGGGCTGTGGACGCCTTGGCAGATGCCGTGGCCTCAGCCGTTGCATCGAAAATGCTGAGAATGGGCATGGTGATACCTTGCCGGATCGCATGCAGCCGCGCGTGCGGAGTGTTCGAGGCGATGATGCCAAAGTCGCAGCCCGCGTTTTCAAGTGTTAACAGCGCCTCGCGAAACACCGCGTCGAACCCGGACCAACTGGCCTCGTCTCCGGCGGTTCCCCGCAGGGCGCGTGTTTTGGCCTGCGTAACGGATTCGATTGTCATGGGCGGGATCGGCAGGGGCGAGCTGTGGCCGCGATTGGCAAAGTGCCTGCTGGCCCCTTCTGCGATCGCTCGGTAATAATCCACGGTCGAGGCCCAGCCCACACCGCCCAGAATGCCGATTTTCTTCATGATGAACGCCCAGTCTGCAAATCTCGCTTAAGGCAGACTGGACGTTTCACAAGGTAAAGGCCAGAGGTGGATCAAGCGGCGAGTTGAGTTACCGCTTTTTGGGCATTCGCCAACGCGGCGTCCGCATCCAGCGCCATCTTGTCAGCCGCAATCACGTCGACGTCGTGGATGCCGATGAATCCTAGAACGTGCTTGGCATAGTTGGTGGCAAAGTCGATCTCAGACCCTATCTCGGTGCCGCCGGACGCGATCGCCAGCACGGCGCGCTTACCTTCCAGCAGGCCTTTGGGGCCGGTTTCCGAATAGGCAAAGGTCAGACCCACGCGGGCGACAAGGTCGATCCAGGCCTTGAAGGCCGCAGGCACCGAGAAATTGTAGATCGGCAGCCCGATGACAATGGTGTCGGCGTTTTGCAGCTCGCCAACCAACTCGTCGGACAGGGCCAACAGATCGCGTTGAACCTCGTCACGTTGATCGGCGGGGGTGAAGTTGGCGTTGATCCAGTCTTCGGTCAGCAGGGGCAGGGGGCTGGCAAGATCGCGGCGGATAATGCGTCCGGCGCCAAGGTGCCCGATAATCTGGCCGGAAAGGTCACGGGTGGCGGATCCGGTGCGGCGGGCCGAGGCGTCGATATGCAGGATGGTCTTGGTCATGTCAGGGTTTCCTTTTTGGCGGGGAATCTGCTTCCGGTCCCAATATGAGTGTTGCGTCAGCGAACGAAACGCAGATATACCAACAGGTATTGTTGGATTTTGCACAGTAGGCTTGAGCATGGATAATTGGGACGAAGTCAAAACCGCGTATCAGGTCGCTCGGATGGGCACCGTCAGCGGCGCGGCCGAAATCTTGGGCGTTCACCATGCCACCGTGATCCGCCATATCGACGCGATCGAAGCGCGGCTGGGCGTTAAGCTGTTCCAGCGCCACGCCCGTGGCTATACCCCAACCGATGCCGGAGAGGACCTTCTGCGCGTGGCTCAGGCCACCGAAGATCAGTTCAATCAGTTGGTGGGCCGAATGAAAGGGCGTGGCGATGATGTGTCGGGCGAATTGGTTGTGACGTCTCTGGCCTCGCTGGCGCCCTTGGTCGTTCCCGCCCTGTCCGAGTTTCAATCAATGCACCCGGGTCTGATTGTACGTTACCTGACCGGGGACCGCTTGTTCCGCCTGGAATACGGCGAGGCGCATGTGGCCATCCGTGCGGGTGCCGCCCCGGACCAACCTGACAATGTTGTGCAGCCGTTTATCGAACAGGAGGTCGGCTTGTTTGCCAGCAAGTCATATATCGAACGCCGAGGCAAACCAGCGAGCATTGACGAATTTGCAGACCACTTGTTTGTCGGCACGGACGATGAAAACAGCCGCGCTCCGTTTTCCAAGTGGTTGCGTGCCACTGTCCCGGCCGAGGCCATCGCATTCCGCTGTACCAACAATTTCTGCTTGCGCGAGGCGGTTCTGGCCGGGGCAGGGATTGGTTTCATGGCGCGGTGGGAGGCATCGCGCGATCCGGAGTTGGTCGAAGTTATTGAGCCATTGCCCGAATGGTTCGGCAAACTTTGGCTGGTGACCCATGTCGATCTGCATCGCACGACCAAAGTGCAGGCCTTCCTATCGTTCCTTAAGAAAGAATCCAAAGGTTGGCTCTCGTGACACCGCAGGGGCGTGGTCATTTGGCAATGATCACATTCACTCTGCTGGTGGCGGGTAGTTTCTCGTTGGGATCGATTGTTGCCAACCAGATTGCACCGTTGGCGATTACAGCCGGGCGGTTTCTGATTGCGGCCGTCATCATCGGCATTGCGGCGCTTGCCACCACCGGGTTGCCGCGCAGCGCTGCGCACGCGCCGTGGCGATACGCTGTTTTGGGCGGGCTGTTCGCCACTTACTTTGTTCTTATGTTCTACGGCCTGAAAACCGCCGATCCGGTCAGCACATCCGCGGTCTTCACCCTGACGCCGATCATGTCGGCCATCGCCGGATGGGTTCTGCTGCGCCAGATCACCACGCCGCGCATGGCTTTTGCCCTGACGGTGGGGGCTACCGGGGCTTTGTGGGTTATCTTTCGCGCCGATTGGCAGTCCTTTCGCGCCTTCGAGATCGGTGGCGGAGAGATCATCTTTTTCTGGGGCTGCATGGCGCATGCAATCTACACGCCGATGGTGCGTAAATTGAACCGGGGCGAGCCCGCAGTCGTGTTTACATTTGGAACACTGGTTGCTGGTTGTGTGATCCTGACGGTGGTCGGCTGGTCAGACATCCGTGCAACCGATTGGGCGAACCTGCCGCTGATCGTCTGGGTCAGTCTGCTGTATCTTTCTATCTTCGCAACGGCCTCCAGTTTCGTTCTGGTCCAGTTTGCAGCGCTACGCCTGCCGTCGGCCAAGGTTATGGCCTACACTTATCTGATCCCCAGCTGGGTGATCCTGTGGGAGATCGCGCTTGGGCGGCCTGCGCCAACCGTCATGGTGCTGGTCGGTGTCGTTTTAACCGCGATCGCGCTTGTTCTGCTGCTCAAAAGCGAAGAGCAACCTGCGAAAGACACTGCGCCGGTCTCGGAATGACCCTTGTCTTTTGGCCGTAATCTAACAACCCTCGGGTCTGATGAACCATCCCGGAGGGAATGATGAAGCAAGCTATTCTATTTGTCGTCGGTGCGATGTTATCCGCCTGTACGCAAGGAGGGGGGCAGGGGTCGTCGGAGACCGACCTTCAAGGCAGTTGTGAGGCGCTGGTATCGGCTGAGACGGGTGTTCAGGCCGCTGACGTCAACGCGATTTCGACTGAATCGGTACCGACCGGAACAATCACGACAATTGAGGTCACTGGCGCTCAGGCACCGTGGTTGTGTCTTGCGGATGCAACGGGTGTGATCATCGGCGTCGAGTATAGTCAGGAAGGCTAGCTGGGAACCGGCCGAACCGGATGAAATGGTCGGAGTCATCTACATGAGACAGATCAAAGTGCTCTATTCCTGAGCCCGCTAACATCGGCGGCAGGAGGAAGATGCCATGTTTAATCACATTATGATCCCGGTCGATATTCATCTGCCGCCGGAAATTCGCAAAGCTCTGGATGTCGCGGCGCAAATGGCGAGATGGCAAAACGCCCGGATCACGATCGTCAGCGTGACCGGAACCCAGCCGGGCGACGTCACGCATTCAGACGCGGAGATCAGCGTCGAGCTGCAAGCCATTGTGGATCAACTTACCGAGCAGAGTGGCTCCGAGGTTTCAGCGCGCAACATCCACTCGGTAGATGTAGCTGCAGAGGTCGACGGTGATTTGACCCGCGCCGCTGAAGAGATTGGGGCCGACCTGATCGTTGTTGGAACGCACGCACCGCGTATCACTGACCACATTTTTTCCAGCCATGCCGGATATCTGGCCAAACACGCCAAAGTATCGGTGTTTGTCGTTAGATAGGTCTAGGGATCGTCTGTTGCGGGCAGTTCGACTTCCAGAAAACGTTCAAACGCATCCAAATTGACCGGTTCGAACTGACCGAACCCCTGCATCCAGACAGATGCCGCGCGCAGCGCATCCGGTTCCAGTTTGCACCACTTCACCCGCCCGCGCTTTTCCTGGCTGATCAACCCGGCCTTGGTCAGAATGATCAGATGTTTCGAGATCGCGGCTAGCGACATCTCGAACGGGTCGGCGACGTCGGTGACGGCCATATCATCCTCAAGCAGCATTGCAAGGATGGCGCGGCGGGTCGGGTCGGCGAGGGCCGCGAAAACGGTATCGAGGTCATTGGACATGCTATCGCTCAATCACAGCGCCCGGTTTTGGTCAACCATTTGGTTGAATATACGAATTGAGTGGTTTTTACGCACGCCGATGGATCGGGACATTTTAATGGTGCTTCAATTACATGAATAAATTGCGTAAATTCAATTACTTAACCTGCGGAAAGTCAGACATTTAACACCGTTGACTCTGTGCCTTGCGCCCCTTAGCACCCTACCCAAGACTGTGCGAGGGAATTGCCCGTGACCGATGATGACCAAAAGCAGCGTATGGCGCAGCTGGAGGCCAAGATCACAGCGGCGAAAAAGGCCAAAGCGCCAAAGCCTCGTGCGGATGCTGACGTGTCCGGGGGCGAGCTTGCCTGGAGGATGGTCATCGAAATGGTTTCCGGTCTTGGGATCGGATTTGGCATCGGATACGGGCTGGACAGCCTGCTCGGGACAATCCCGATCTTCCTGGTGCTGTTCACATTGCTGGGCCTTGTCGCGGGCGTGAAGGTTATGCTCCGCAGCGCGAAAGAGGTTCAGGAGAAACAAGCGGCTGCTGAGGCGGCCGATAAGGACGAGAGGGACTGAACGTGGCAACTGAGACCACCGCAGCAGAAGGCAGCAGCCTGGTTTTCCATCCGATGGATCAGTTCATCGTTAAACCGCTTTTCGGTGACGGTGCGATTGCGTGGTACACGCCGACCAACGTGACTCTGTGGTTGTTTCTGGCTATTGCGGCGATCTTTGCCCTGCTGGTTCTCAGCACCTCGAAACGTGCCATTGTTCCGACCCGAATGCAGTCTGTTGCTGAGTTGGCCTATGGCTTCATCTACAAGATGCTGGAAGACATTTGCGGTAAAGAAGGCGTGAAGTACTTCCCCTATGTCATGACCCTGTTCATGTTCATCGTCTGCGCGAACTTCCTGGGCATGTTGCCCATGTCTTTCACCACCACATCGCATTTCGCCGTGACCATCCCGCTGGCGCTGGCAGTGTTCCTGACCGTAACCGTTCTGGGTTTCGTCAAGAACGGCGCAAGCTTCCTGGGTCTGTTCTGGGTGTCCAGCGCACCGCTGGCACTGCGCCCTGTCCTGGCGATCATCGAGCTGATCTCGTACTTCGTGCGTCCGGTCAGCCACTCCATTCGTCTTGCCGGTAACGTCATGGCAGGCCACGCGGTTATCAAGGTTTTCGCAGGCTTTGCCGCGATTGCCGTGATCTCACCGGTGTCCGTTCTGGCGATCACCGCAATGTACGGCCTCGAGGTCCTCGTGTCCTTTATTCAGGCCTACGTCTTCACCATTCTGACCTGTGTTTACCTGAAAGATGCGCTGCATCCTTCGCACTAAGGTCCGATACCCAAACATCGAAACTTCCAATTCGTAAGGAGAAACATCATGGAAGGCGATCTCGCACACATCGGCGCAGGCCTGGCAGCAATCGGTTCCGGCGCAGCCGCAATCGGGGTGGGCAACGTTGCAGGCAACTTCCTGGCCGGCGCCCTGCGCAACCCATCGGCGGCTGCTTCGCAGACCGCAACCCTGTTCATCGGTATCGCATTCGCAGAAGCCCTGGGGATCTTCGCATTCCTGGTCTCGCTGCTGCTGATGTTCGCCGTCTAATCTGCGGAACCTGATCCTTACGCGCAGGTGGGCCCAAGCCATAGCGGCCCACCTGTTGTAAAGACAACGTTCCGACGGAGGACATCATGGCGACTGAACCCCTTGCCAAAGAAGTAGCTGGCACCTGCGTCGACGCCTACGGCTCGGCCATCGGTATGCCGCAGCTCTGCTTCGATTGGTTTCCCAACCAGATTTTCTGGCTGGTCATCACGCTGGTCGTCATCTTTCTGGTCCTGTCTCGCGTGGCCTTGCCCCGCATCGCGGCAATCCTGGCGGAACGTCAGGGGACCATTACAAATGACCTGGCTGCGGCCGAAGATCTGAAGGCCAAAGCGGTCGAGGCTGAAGAGGCCTATAACAAGGCGCTGGCCGATGCCCGTTCTGAGGCACAGCGTATCGCAGCGGAAGCCCGCGCGGAAATCCAGTCAGGTCTGGATGACGCGATTGCCAAGGCAGACTTGGAAATCGCTGCAAAGGCGGCTGAATCGGAAAAGGCTATTGCCGATATCCGTGCCGGTGCGCTGGAAAGCATTCAAGTGGTTGCCAAGGATACGGCAGCTGAACTGGTCACAGCACTGGGCGGCGAGGCAGATGCCAAAGCCATCGACAGTGCAATTGACGCGCAGACGAAAGGATAAGTGACATGCGGAATACTCTTGCCCTTATCCTGACCGTCGGTGCCGCTAGCCCTGCGCTGGCTGCAAGCGGCCCGTTCTTCTCGCTTGGCAACACCGACTTTGTGGTCACTCTCGGCTTCATCGTTTTCATCGCGGTCCTGTTCTACTTCAAGGTACCGGGCATGATCGGTGGCGCGCTGGACAATCGCGCCGATGGCATCAAGTCCGAACTGGACGAAGCCCGCGCCCTGCATGAAGAGGCACGCAGCCTGTTGGCCTCGTACGAGCGCAAGCAGCGTGAAGTGCAGACCCAAGCGGATGCCATCGTGGCTGCAGCCAAGGAAGACGCTATCCTGGCGGCAGAACAGGCAAAGGTCGATTTGGAGAAATCCATCGCCCGCCGTCTGGCAGCAGCTCAGGACCAGATCGCTTCTGCTGAGGCGTCAGCTGTCAAGGAAGTCCGTGATCAGGCCATCACCGTTGCGGTATCGGCTGCCAACGCAGTTCTGGCCAAGCAGATGACGGCCGCACAGGCGAACAAACTGATCGACGCAGCGATTGCGGATGTTGGTGACAAACTGCACTGACACCGACAGATAGCAGACGAGTAACAGAAGTGACCCGGAAGCCGCATGCTTTCGGGTCATTTGTTTTCTACAGGGACGACGCGCGATCCTAGTCTAGTCACTTGTGCAGCGGATCCGAATTGTGATTTGACGGATGCGAAGGCGTTGTTTGGGCGTTTTATGACAGAGCCATAGTGCGTCTACCTTCCTTTCCGGAGGCTCTGGGATTGCACAGAACAAGGTCGGATGAAGTAGAAAACTGAAATCCGGAAACAGGAAAAGAGTGACCGTGCCAGCCACAGACAACACAGTTTCCATGAACATTGTCGGCGCGGTGCGTAACGGGGGTTCGGCTCTGAAAGAAACGATCCATCGGATCGAAGACCTGTCGAAACGGGTAGGGCAATACTCGGTCATCATTGCCACCAATGACAATACCGATGACACCGATCAGATCCTGTCTGAATACGCGAACCGGATTACCGAGGTTCAGATCATTCGGCTGGATGGTGTGATCTCGGACATTTCTGAACGTGTCGAGCGTATCACCGCTGCTCGAAATTCTATACTTGAAACTCTCGAAAAGAATGGTCGTGACAACCACCTGACTCTGATACTGGATTTAGACGGGCCGAACATCTGTCTGAATCCCGAAGCTGTTTTAGCAGCGGCCAAGCGTTCGGATATTCAGTGGGAAGCGGTTTTTGCAAACTCGAGGCCTGCCTACTACG
The DNA here is from genome assembly GCF_059611125.1 of Ruegeria sp. CDSB029. Taxonomy (NCBI): domain Bacteria; kingdom Pseudomonadati; phylum Pseudomonadota; class Alphaproteobacteria; order Rhodobacterales; family Roseobacteraceae; genus Ruegeria; species Ruegeria sp. CDSB029. The sequence goes on along the minus strand of NZ_JBXWOX010000014.1, from coordinate 56,280 downwards.
ACCTATATGCCTTGCGCTGCCGGGGGTGGTGCGAACAGGATGTCTGGCAACAGATACACAACGCGCGTAAACCTTTGTTTGGTAAACGAAGATGGCGCCGAAACCTCTTGAAGACCATGATCCATGACCGTCAGTTTCATATTCCAGAAGATTGCCGACTTATACCTGTCGACAGCGCATTTGCGGGGGCCGGCCTTTATAAAACTCAAGCGCTACGAGGCCTGAGATATAAATGCCGAGATGAGGAGAACCGGCTGGTCTGTGAACATGTCCTGTATCATCAGGAAATGCGTACGCGAGGCGCCAGACTCTATATCGATCCAGCATTGACGACTATCGCGCCGCAAGAGCATCTTGGTGAAGGCAGCGGAGCACCATTTCCACCGAACCTACAAGACCTTTCGAGCGGAGCAACGTGATCAATGCCCTATTCTCCAATCACCGGGCAACTTGGAGTGTTGCTTTTTGAAAGCGATGTGATCGGGCGACACCCGGCAAAGTACTTTCTGGATGAAAGCTGCGGTTATATCTGGGTAGAAAACCCGACATGGCTGGAAGAAGCGTATAGCGACGCCATCGCGTTGACGGATACAGGGATCGTTGTCCGAAACCTGTCGAACCTGCGCCGTGTGTCAACAGCTATGCGAGCGAGTGGTCTTGAAGATGCCCGAGGGATCGACATTGGCGGAGGCTATGGTCTGTTTGTTCGCGGCCTAAGGGACATTGGACTGAATTTTCACTGGTCCGACCCCTATGCCGAAAATCTGTTGGCGCGCGGATTCGAGGCGGATGATGGAACATATGCAGTTGCGACGGCCTTTGAAGTTCTTGAACATTTGCCGGATCCGCTTTCGCACATAAAAGAGGCGCGCACGAAATTTGGTTTCGAAACGCTCTTTTTTTCGGCAACTTGCTTCGATCCAAAGGATCTACCGCCGCGCGACTGGTGGTACTGGGCTTTTGAGACGGGCCAACACATCAGCTTTTTCTCTGAGCAAAGCCTGGATTATATGGCTGAGCAGTTGGGGATGCGGAAAGTTCACCTACGTGGAGACCTTTATGCCTTCACTACTCTGGACAGCCTCACGTGGCCCAGCCGGTGGCAGCAATGGAGAATTCGAAAAGCGTTTCGTCGTGCCAGCCTGACGCAACAGGACTATGAAGACATGAAGCAACGCGTAAAGTCGATGCAACTCAAACGTTGACGATCACAGTGTGCCTGCCTCGTGCTGAAGGCGTTGCTGAGCGATTTCTTCGTTTCTTTCTGCTTTTTGCTGATCGGACATGCAGCGTTCAACAAAGCTCAGGTGTTCTTGAACTGCGTATCTGGCAGCGGCCGGGTCGCGTGCCTGAAGCGCGGTGTTGATGGCGCGGTGCTGGTCCAGGATGGCCTCGCGCGTCGTTTGCTGCTGGAACATCATCTGGCGGTTATAGAACACGCCTTGCCGCAACAGATCGAACATTGACCGCATCATATGCAACATGACCACATTATGGCTGGCCTCGATGATAGCCATGTGGAATTGCGCGTCCAGCTGCGCCTCATCTTCGGTCGCATTGCTGGTATGGGCGGCTTCCATCTTTGCAAAAATCGTCTGTACCACCTTCAGGTCGCTGTCCGACCCCAACCGGGCCGCGCGTTCGGCGGCCAACCCTTCCATGTCGCGCCGGAACGAGAGGTAATCGAATACCGCCTCGTCATGGCTGCCGAACAGCCGGATCAGCGCCGGGGAGAAGGCTGAGCCCAGAACCTCGGCCACATAGATGCCGGACCCTGCCTTGGCTGTCAGCAACCCTTGGCTTTGCAGGTCTGCGATCGCGTCGCGCAGGGATGGCCGGGATACGCCCAGCCGCTCGGCCAATTCGCGTTCGGCGGGCAGACGTTCGCCGGGGCGCAGTATGCCGCGCAGGATCAGCAGCTCAATCTGGCGAACCACCGCGATTGAAAGCTTTTCGGTCTGAACTTTTTGAAAAGGCATACAGGCGTCATTCCGGAAATTGGTCAACTGACATGACCATGGATGGCTGCGAGGTTCAAGAATTCGGGTTCACGTGGTTAGAAAAAATTAGGTCAGTATTATTGACTTTATGTTGTTCCTCTCTACGCTGGCCGTGAATGAGAGCGGAGGAGACTCATGTCTACGCACGAATTGTTCGCCACGCGGGCATCCCGGATGAAAGCGTCTGAGATACGCGAATTGTTAAAGCTGTTGGATCAGCCGGGGATCATCTCGTTTGCAGGCGGCATCCCCGATCCCGCGTTGTTTCCAGCCGAAGGGTTCGCGACCGCCTTTCAAGCTGCGTTAGGCCCGGATCAGCAGGCCCAGGCGCTGCAATATTCCGTCAGCGAGGGTTACGTCCCGCTGCGGGAATGGCTCGTCGACCACATGCGTTCTATCGGAGTGGAATGCGGGCTTGAGAACATCCTGATCACATCAGGCTCGCAGCAGGCACTAGATTATCTGGGTAAACTCTATCTGTCGCCGGGCGATACTGCGCTGGTCGGATGGCCGACCTATCTGGGCGCATTGGCCGCATTCAATGCCTATGAACCGCGTTTTGACCGGCTCAGCATCAATGGCAACCGGGGCGCTGCAGAATACGCGGCGTCAGCGGGCGAAGGCGCGGTCAAATTCGCCTATCTCTCGCCCGACTTCGCCAACCCGACAGGCGAAACCGTGGATCTGCGGGGGCGGGAGGCGCTGCTGGATCTGGCAGATGAGTTGAACTGTGCGGTGATCGAGGATGGCGCCTATCAGGCCCTGCGTTATGACGGGGATGCCATCCCCTCAGTTCTGGCACTGGAATTGGCGCGTAAAGGGTCGATTGAAGATTGCCGCACGATCTATTGCGGAAGCTTTTCGAAAACCCTGTCACCGGGGTTGAGGGTTGGTTGGGTCGTGGCGGCAAAGCCGGTGATTTCTCAATTGGTGCTGATGAAACAGGCTGCCGATCTTCATTCGGCGACCATCAACCAGATGGCCATTGACCAGGTGGCACGGGCTTGTTTCGACACGCATATCCCGATGCTGCGTCGTGTCTATGGTGCCCGCCGCGACGCCATGTTGCAGGCGTTGCAGGACCATATGCCCGATGGCGTGCAGTGGACCAGGCCCGAAGGCGGCATGTTCGTGTGGTTGACATTGCCGGTCGGTACAAACGGGGCCGAACTGTTAGCCCGGGCGTTGGACACGGTCAAAGTCGCCTTTGTCCCGGGTGGAGCCTTTTTCCCGGACGGCAGCGGGACCAACACGATCCGGCTGAGTTTCTCAAACTCGGATGAGGATGCAATCCGCGAAGGTATTCAGCGATTGGGCGAGGTTCTGCGCGCCTGACCGGCGGAAAGGTTTTGTTAACCTTGATGGCGCAATGCTGGGGGTATGATCCGGTATCTGTCCCTCCTAGTGCTGGCCGCTTGCTCGGCCGGCACGCCCCACTTTCGCGATGTGCCTGCGACCCGTGTGGCGGTGAACGGCAGTGTATTTGACGTGCGGATCCGCGATCAACTGGCTGAGGCTGTACGCATCAATTCTCAATATGCTCCGCGCCTTGGCCCCATACGCGACCGGGCCGCACTGGCTATGGCACAGGTGTCGGGTTGCCCGTTGCTGGATGTTCTGGGCGACGCTGCGGTCACTGTGGGCATTCTGGGTTGCGACCGGGAACTTGGGAAAAAGCTGATTTTCGGCAGCCTTCTTCGCGGTCCCTATGAATGTTCCGACTATGGCTACTACGAAGACCATGGCTATCAGGTTTTTGAGTGTGCTCCTTACTGAGATACGCGCTTTTTTGCGTATTTTGGCAAGATATTGTGGATAACTTGGCATGAAATCCCATATCCTGCGTTACTCCGTTGACTCACCCCCAATGGGTTGCGCAGACTTCCAGATATAGGAATCATGGGACGAGCGGCCTTTGCGGTTCAGCAAACTTAAACTCACCGGCTTCAAAAGCTTTGTTGACCCGACCGATCTGATTATCGCGGATGGGTTGACCGGTGTGGTGGGCCCAAATGGCTGCGGCAAGTCCAATCTTCTGGAAGCGTTGCGTTGGGTAATGGGCGAAAACCGCCCCAAATCCATGCGCGGTGGCGCGATGGAGGATGTGATCTTTGCCGGGGCCGCAACGCGTCCGGCCCGAAATTTTGCCGAAGTTGTCCTGACGATGGATAACTCGGAACGTTTGGCGCCTTCGGGGTTCAATGACAGCGATCAGTTGGAAATTGTGCGTCGCATCACCCGCGATGTCGGCAGCGCTTACAAGACCAACGGCAAAGATGTTCGGGCGCGCGATGTCCAGATGCTTTTTGCCGATGCCTCGACCGGCGCGCATTCACCTGCACTGGTGGGGCAGAACCGCATTGCCGAGCTGATCAACGCCAAGCCCCGCGCGCGTCGCCGCATTCTGGAAGAGGCGGCCGGTATCTCGGGCCTTTATCAGCGCCGCCACGAGGCGGAGCTTAAGCTGAAGGGCACCGAATCCAACCTGACCCGTGTGGATGACGTTCTTGAACAGCTTGGCACCCAATTGGCGCAGCTTGCGCGTCAGGCCCGTCAGGCCTCGCGGTACCGTGAGATTGGGGAGCAACTACGGCAGGCTGAAGGCATGCTGCTCTATCGCCGCTGGAAAGAGGCCGACATGGCCCGCCAGCAAGCCGAGGACGTGCTGCGCGAGCGGATCACCGAAGCTTCCCGTGCCGAGGCCGAAGCGCGCGCAGCCAGCGCCAAGCGGTCTGAAATCGAGGAAACTCTGCCACCGTTGCGCGAGGAGGAGGCAATCGCCGCCGCCGTCTTGCAACGTCAGCAGGTGCAGCGTGATCAGCTGGCTGATCAAGAAACCCGCGCGCGTCAGACGATCGAGACGCTGGCCAACCGAATTCAGCAGTTGGCCAACGATATCGAACGCGAAACCGGCCTGAACCGGGACGCGGGCCAGATGATCGAGCGTCTGGAATGGGAAGCACGCGAACTGGCCAAAGCGGCAGAAGGGCATGACGACAAAGTGGCTAAGGCCGCCGAGATCGCGCGCGAAGCCGCATCTGTGCTGCAGGATCGTGAAGATCACTTGTCGCAGGAAACCGAGGATATGGCGCGTCTTGTAGCCCGTCACCAGTCGGCGCAACGATTGGTCGAAGACAGCCGTAAGACACTGGCCCGGTCCGAGGGTGAGGAAGAGAAAGCCCGTGGTGCAGTAGACGAAGCCCGAGATGCTTTGACCCGCGCCAGCGAAGCATACGAACAAGCGCAGGAAGGCGAGGAAGAAGCGCGCGAGGCTGCAGAGGCCGCCGAAGAAGCGCTGGCTGCGGCAGATGAATTGCGCAACGAAACGCAGGCGCGCGAGGCCGAGGCGCGCGCTCAGCGATCCGAGGCAGAGGGTGAATTGGGTGCAATCCGCGCTGAGACATCGGCCCTCGCCAAACTGGTCGAACGGGATACGGCCGAAGGCGGGCAGGTTCTGGATCTGCTGCGGGTCGAGCCCGGTTATGAAAAGGCGCTGGGGGCGGCACTGGCTGACGACCTGCGTACACCGTTGGTCGACGCCGACGGACCGTCGGGCTGGGTACAAGTTTCGGGCTATGATGCAGATCAGCCCTTGCCCGACGGGGCCGAACCATTGGCGCTGCATGTCTCGGGCCCAGACCGTCTGAGCCGCCGGATCGCTCAGATCGGGTTGGTTGATGCGGATCAGGGCGCGCAGCTGCAAGCCTCATTGAAGCCGGGGCAGCGTCTGGTGTCCCGTTCAGGTGACTTGTGGCGTTGGGATGGATTTCGGGCATGGGCCGAGGATGCGCCAAGCGCTGCAGCCTTGCGGTTGGAGCAGCTCAACAAGCTTGAAGCTCTGAAACAGGAACTTACCCGCGCCGAAGCGCAGGCTGATGGTGCCCGCGCCGCGCATGAAGCGCTGTCGCAGCAATTGGCGGACGTCACCGAAGCAGACCGCCGGGCCCGCGAAGCCCGCCGAGCAGCCGACCAGCGGATGGCGGAAACCGCGCGTCAGCTGAGCCGGGCCGAGGCCGACCGCAATCTGGCGCAGGGTAAGCTGGAAACTCTCGCCCTTGCTGTTGACCGGCACAAGGAAGATGCCATGTCAGCCCGCGCGCAACTGCGCGAGGCCGAGGGAGCGCTGGATGGCCTGGGTGATGTCGATAGCGCGCGTGCGCAGGTCGAGGACATCAAGCAAACGGTTGAGGCCGCAAGGATCACCATGCTGACCCATCGTTCATCCCATGATGAGCTGCGCCGCGAAGGCGAGGCGCGGACGCGGCGGGCTCAAGAAGTGACAAAGGACCTCAGTGGGTGGCGGCACCGGTTGGAGTCAGCAGAAAAACGTATCTCGGAATTGGTCGAGCGCAAGGAAAGCTCTGAGGGGGAACTGTCTGAGGCGATGGCCGCCCCGGGTGAGATCGCCGAGGCGCGTGAAGAACTGAACGAGTTGATCGAAACAGCCGAGGCCCGGCGCGCCGAGGCCGCCGACAAGCTTGCCGAGGCTGAAACGCAGCAGCGCGAGGTTGTGTTGGCCGAGCGTGAGGCTGAACGTTTGGCGTCGGAAGCCCGCGAATCCCGCGCGGCGGCCGAGGCGCGCTGTGACGCAGCCAAGGAAGGCGTCGTGGCCGCCGCTGAGCGGATCGCTGAAGACCAGCAGCTGACGCCGAACCAGTTGCTGAACCAACTGGATGTGAACCCCGACCAGATGCCTGCCGCCGACGCGCTGGAGGCCGAAGTGAACCGCCACAAGCGTCAACGAGACGCAATGGGTGCGGTGAACCTGCGCGCCGAAGAAGACAGCAAAGAAGTTCAGGAAGAGTTTGACACACTGAACAGCGAAAAGGCCGATCTGGAAGAGGCGATCAAGGCCCTGCGCAGCGGCATCGCCAGTCTTAACCGCGAGGGTCGTGAGCGTCTGCTGACTGCGTTCGAACAGGTGAATTCTAACTTCGCCATGTTGTTCAAGCATCTGTTCGGCGGTGGCGAGGCCAATCTGGTCATGGTTGAAAGCGATGATCCGCTGGATGCCGGACTGGAAATTATGTGCCAACCGCCAGGCAAGAAGCTGTCGACGCTTAGCCTGTTGTCGGGCGGTGAACAGACCCTGACCGCCACGGCGCTGATCTTTGGCGTCTTCCTCGCCAACCCCGCGCCGATCTGTGTGCTGGATGAGGTCGACGCGCCGCTGGATGACGCCAACGTCACCCGTTTCTGTGATTTGCTGGACGAAATGTGCCGCCAGACGGACACTCGGTTCCTGATCATCACCCACCACGCGGTGACCATGGCGCGGATGGATCGGTTGTTTGGCGTGACCATGCAGGAACAGGGCGTCAGTCAATTGGTTTCGGTCGATCTGAAAAAGGCCGAACAGATGGTCGCCTGATCGTTCACTGCAACGTTATGCCCCAATCGCCCGGTGGCGGGTTAAGGTGGCCGTATGACCCGATATCTGATCCTTGCCCTGTTGACTGCCAGCCCGGTTGTGGCGGCGGAATGGCCAACAAAACCCGGAGATGTCCCGCTTTCATCTGCCGATCTGGATGCCCTGGCGGGGCGAACGCTGACCTTCTATGACGACGGACAGTCCAAGTTTTCTGCTGGTGGGGCCTATTCCTTTACCTACGCCAGCGGGGAATCCGCGTTCGGGACATATTCCATCGCCGATGACGGCAGCGTCTGCATTGCCTATCGAAACGGATTCAGCCGCTGTGATCTCTATGTACGCAGCGGTAAGCGTTTGGTTTTGATTGACGAGAAAGGCAACCGATACCCGGTCCGGCCCGAGTAATTCGGCAGACTTCCCAGCGCATTCAAAACAGCATCTGGCATTGTGTTTGTGATTGCCTGGGCATGCAATAAGATCATGGGGCGACAGAGGTGCGCAGACCGCGGTGGCCAAAAAAGGAAAAGTAAGTGAGCGAAGCATCCAAAGACACACTGGCTCTTGGAAAACAACGCAGCTCTCATGGGCGTCAGCAGGACGATGGTGTGCTGGTGATCCGAAGTATCGCGATGCCGGCAGACACGAACCCTTCAGGGGATATTTTTGGCGGGTGGCTGATGTCGCAGATGGATTTAGCTGCCGGAAACATGGCCGGGCGGGTTTCGCAAGGGCGTGGTGCGACTGTGTCGGTTGAGGCGATGCAATTCCTGCGTCCGGTTAAGGTAGGGGATGAAGTCACACTTTATGCGACGCTGTTGAAAGTTGGGCGCACATCGATGCGCATTCACGTGGATGCATGGGCCCGCCCGAGGTATTCGGAAAAGGCGCAAAAGGTCACGGATGCGGATTTCGTATTTGTTGCGTTGGACGAAAATGGTGCGCCGCGACCGGTATTTGACGAGACATAAGTCGGTCGGGGCGCAAATACGCCCCGGCCGACAATTGAGCGTTGCGTCAGAGGCTGTTCAACAACTCTGCAGTCGGCCACGCATCTGCTGGTAGCCCCAGTCGGGCTTGTTCCGCCTGAACAGCTGCGCGCGTTCCCGCACCGAGGATGCCGTCTATTTTGCCTACATCATGCCCACGCGCTTGTAACTTTGTCTGCAGCTGCTTCATCTGCGCACCCGACAGGCCTTGTGGCGGGGAACCTGCGTCGTAGATTTGCCCTCCCTCCAACCGCGTGCCGAAATAGGCGGCAGTCAGGACATAAACAAAGCTCTGGTTCCATTCGAAATAGACGTCAAAGTTTGGGTAGGCCAAAAATGCAGGGCCGTTGCGACCCTGTGGCAGGATCAGCGACGCGGGCAGATTGGCCAGAGATCCGCTGCGCGCTTGAATGCCCATCGCCTGCCACTCAGATACGGACCGCGACTTGCCGGGGCCAGACAGGGACCAGTCCATCTGGGCGGGAACAGTTACCTCCTGCAGCCAGGGTTCACCCGGACGCCAGCCCAGATGCGACAGCATCTTGCCGCCCGACATCAGCGCATCCGGGGCTGAGGTTTTTAGCGAGACCTTGCCGTCGCCATCCCCGTCCACGCCATTTTCCAGAATGTCGCGGGGCAACATCTGCACCATGCCGATCTCACCTGCCCAGGCACCAGTTGTGCGGTTGGGGTCAAAATCCCCTTGGCTATAGAGCTCGATGGCCGCAAAAACCTGTGGGCGGAACAGCTCAGGGCGGCGGCAGTCATGCGCCAGAGTGACCAGAGCGTTGCGGGTGTTGAAGTCACCTTGTACCGCGCCATAGTCGGTCTCGAACGCCCAGAATGCCAGCAGTACACCGCGCGACACGCCATATTCCCGCTCAATCCGGTCAAACACCGCATCGTATTTGCGAGACATGGATTTGCCGCGATCTATCCGGTTCTGCGAGATCAGGCGGCGGGAAAAATCGATGAACGGTATTTGGAACACGCCTTGCGCCCGATCCGCCTTTAGAACCGCGCTGTCCTGCTGAACACCTTTGAAAAAGCTGTTCACGGTGGATTCGTCGAACCCTTGTTGAATGGCCTCGGCCTTCAGACCCTTCACGAAGGAAGCGAACCCGCCGCCGCATTGGGCCAGTGCAGGTGAGGCAAACAGGGTGGCGGCAAGGATGCCCGAGAGTAAACGCATTTTAGGGTCCGTCAGAAAATAAAGCTGACCCCAACCCACACCGACACGAAGCCCAGCGCAAGCCCCCAAACCCGCCAAAGTATGTCACATGCGCGGAAAATCTCCGGCGCGCCGATGTTACGTGGCGCATCACCGTTGACCCAGGCCAGATCGCGGACCTGTCCGTCATAGCTGCGCGGCCCGGCAAGGGCGACGTTTAAGGCGCGCGCTATCGCGGCCTCGGGCCAACCGGCATTGGGAGAAATATGGCGGCTTGCATCCGCGACCATTTCCGGCCAGCGCGTCCATTGACCAGAAAGCGCCACGATCATCACGCAGGTCAAACGGGCAGGGATCAGGTTCAACACATCGTCCAGACGCGCGGCGGCCCAGCCAATGTCGCGGTACTTTTCTGTCCGGTAGCCGATCATGCTATCGGCGGTGTTGACCGCCTTGTAGATCAGCAACCCCGGCAGGCCCGCGACCAGAAACCAGAAGGCGGGCGCAATTACGCCGTCGCTGAGATTTTCGGCAGCGCTCTCAATCGCAGATCGCGCGACCTGCGCCTCGGTCATGTCCCGCGTATCGCGTGAAACGATCATGGCGACTTTGGCGCGGCCCTCGGTTAAGGAGGTGCGCAGCCCGTCACCGACATCGCGGACATGGGTCACCAGTGACTTCTGTGCCAGCAGAATTGCGGCAAGGATGATTTCGATCACCGGCCCAAACAGGGTCAGCGCGCGGCCCAGAATCACTGCGCCAAAGATCAGCAGCAGCACGATGGCCACGCCTTTCAAGCGCCTATTCGTTCCGCGGTTCAGGCGCAGGTCCAACCAGCCGATGACAGTGCCGATCATCACTGCCGGATGACGAATGCGCGACCAGAGCCAATCTGGCTCTCCAAGCGCCGCGTCCAGACACATGGCGCAAACCAGCAGGAAAGCTGTGCTCACAACGCGGCCTCAAGCCGGCTCCACCCGTCTGCGGGCGGCAAACCAAGGCGCAGATAGGTGTTTGAGTAGGGGAATATACGGCTCCAGATATGGGCGCGGGCCAGCTTGGCCTGCCAAGCGGCAGCATCGTCGACGTCATAAAGGCGGAACAATGTTGTGCCGCCGACTAGTTTTGCATCTTTGCCCGTGACGAGACCGTCCAACCGATCTGTCGCATCCGCCAATTGCTGACGGGTCGCCTTGGCCCAGTCTGTGTCCTGCAGCGCCTGTTCCCCGATCCGAAGGGCAGGGCCAGAGACGGACCACGGCCCGGTCAGATCGTTCAGCTTTGAGATCAGGTCAGGGCGGCCAATCGCAAATCCCAGTCGTAGCCCGGCCAAACCCCAGAACTTGCCGAAACTTTTCAACACGATCACACCGGGCTGCTCGGCCAGATGAATTAGGGATGCGTCAGGGCAAACGTCACAAAAACTCTCATCAATCACGGTCAGCGGGGCATCGGCGTCCTCTACGGTCCAGATACGTCCATCCGGATTATTCGGGTGCACAAGGACGCGCGCCTCGGCTGGGCCGTTCGATTGAACTGTCCAACCCTGCGCGGAGAAAGCTGCCGCGTGTTCGTTGTAGGTAGGTGCTGTGATCTGAACCCGACCCGTCGCAGCAAGTGCGGGCATGCGGGCGATTACTGCTGAAGCGCCGGGCGCGGGCAGAATCGCTGCACCATCTGGAACGGACCAGAACTGGCGTGCTGCGGCAGACAGCCGTTCGAACGCACCGTGATCCGGCAGCGCGGCCCAATCCGATGGGGTCAGTCCCGACACCGGATACGGGTGTGGGTTGATGCCGGTGGACAGGTCCAGCCAGTTGTCGCGTGGCCCGCCGAACCGGGCGATAGCACCGTCCAGCCCGCCGCCATGGTCGCGCGCGGCACGGGGGTTCAAATCTGCCTTTGGGCTTGCCATCGATGTTCTCGCCGGAATTGCGTGTTTGTTGTGCTTCAAGCGGATTTTCGCCGCTTACACAAGCAAATCCGCGTGATCGGCCCGGATGACCGGCACCATTAACGCTTTGTTAAGGAATAAGCGTGATCACAAACCACGGGGGTCGGCACCGCACACTCTACCAAGTGCCGAGGTTGTTGCAAATGAATGTACTGATTGTTGAGAGTAACCCCGACCTTGGTCGGGTCTGGAAAAGACATCTGGAACGGCAAGGCGCCGAAGTGACGCTTGTTGCCGGGCAAGAGGCTGCGATCCTTGCGTTGTATGGCACGGATTTCGATATCATCGTGTTGGATCTGGTGCTGGAAAATGGCAGTGCGTTGGCAGTGGCTGATTTCGCCAGCTATCGCCGCCCCGAGGCGCGAGTGATCTTTGTTACCAACACCACCTTTTTTTCAGACGGTTCGATCTTTGCCCACAGTCCAAACGCGTGCGCTTATGTGCAAAGCGGCACGCCGCCAGAAGATCTAGCGGCGATGGTTGAACATTACGCGGCGGGCCGCTGACCACGCCCGTGCGGTTCCATGTAGTCCAAAACCGGGTTGGTCGGGATGATCCGATGCGGATTGATACTTTCGTGGCTATAGTGATAGTGGCGCACGATGTGATGCATATTCACCGTCGAAGCGACGCCCGGCCATTGATACAACTCGCGCGTATAAGCCCAAAGATTCGGATAATCGATCAGCCGCCGCCGATTGCATTTGAAATGCAGATGATAGACGGGATCGAACCGGATCAGCGTCGTGAACAACCGCCAGTCAGCCTCGGTCAGGCGATCACCCATCAGATAACGGTTTAAAGTCAAACGGTCTTCCAGCCAGTCCAGTGTTTCAAACAGCGGATCCACGGCGGCGTCATAGGCCTGTTGGCTGGTGGCAAAGCCTGACTTGTAGACGCCGTTGTTGACGTTGGAATAGATGCGCGCGTTCACTTCTTCGATTTCATCCCGCATTGTCTCGGGCCAGTAATCATCGGTATTTCCGGTGATCCTGTCAAAGGCCGAATTGAGCATGCGGATGATTTCCGAGCTTTCGTTCGAAACGATCGTCTGCTGTTTCTTGTCCCACAGGATCGGCACTGTGACCCGGCCCGAATAAGAAGTGTCGGCCTTGGTGTAAATCTGGTGGGCAAAGTCCAGACCATAGAGAGTGTCCCCGGTTGCCCCATTGCCATCAGTCTCAAAGGTCCAGCCCTTATCCAGCATGTCGGAATGCACAACAGAAACAGAGATGTGACTGGTCAAACCCTTCAGTTCCCGGAAGATCAGAGTTCGGTGTGCCCAGGGGCAGGCATGGCTTACGTAAAGATGATAGCGCCCGGATTCAGCGTTAAACCCGCCCTTGCCCGATGGTCCGGCGCTGCCATCTGTAGTCAGCCAGTTGCGGAACTGCGCGGCGCTGCGTTTGAACGCGCCGCCAGTGGATTTGGTATCATACCAGGTGTCGTGCCATTTACCGTCGACCAACAGGCCCATCTCATGCCCTCCGAAAAGCGATTTAGCCAAACATAGGCGGTCGCAAGTGCCGTTCCTATGCGAGGACGCGCGCAATCTGCCTGCGCACACGCACAAGTTGGATTGGGATTTCTGTGCAACAAATTGATTTCTCGGCGCTGACTGTGACCGGGTTCACTGGATTTTTACAATTTGCGCCTCACAATAGAGTACTCTGTTGGGGGAAATTTTTATGAGTACGTATGTTTCAAAGGAAATTACTGCCGAATTGGATGCGGCCCGAATCGCCGGTTTGAAGAAAACCAGCCGCCTGCGTGTCGAAATTGGCGACAATTCCTATAAAATTCTTCGATTGTGGAAAGATGGCTTTACGGTTGAAGCTGAAACCACGCCGCGACTGCGCGGGCTCGTCGACATCTATGATGGCGCCAACCACCTGTACCAATGTCTGATCATCGCGGATGAGGATGAAGCAGGCGAGATGCGATACGAATTCAAGCGCAGCACGGCCGCTGCCGACAAGGCTCCGCTGGATTTCTACCGCGCGCCGGACGCGCCGATTGCGTTAATTGGGCACAAGGATTGAGGGCAAGGCCAACGACATTGCCGTTGGCCGCCTCGTTCACTGCAAATCAGCAAATGCGCGCTTTAGCCGTTCGCATGCCTCTTCGACCCGCGCACGCTGAGTAGCCAGGTTGAACCGTTCGAAGGTCTCACCCCCTGCGCCGAAACCGGGGCCTGAGGACGTTGCGATTTTGGCATCTTCGCGCAGGCGGCGGACAAACTCTTCATGGGTCATGCCGGTTCCTGAGAATTCTACCCAAGCCAGATAAGTAGCCTGCAACGGCATGGACCACAGACCAGGGATCTCGGCGATTGCTGCGTCAAAGACCTGGCAGTTGCCCGCCAGATGCGCGACCTGTTCGTCAACCCATGCCGCACCCTCGGGCGAATAGGCGGCAGTTATCATCGCCACGCCCAACGCGCTGGGGTCATAGTCCAGCGTCTGAATGCGGTGCCGCATGGCCGCGCGCAGTTTGGGGTCCGGAATGATCATGTTACCGGTGCGTTGACCGGCGATGTTAAATGTCTTGGACGCCGCAGTCAGGGTCACGGTCCACGGCCGCGCATCCGGCGCAGCCACATCCATCGGCACGAACGTATTGCCAGGATAAACCAGATCGTGGTGGATCTCATCCGAGACCAAAATCAACCCATTACGTTCGGCGAATGCGGCCACGGCACGCAGTTCATCCGGTGTCCACACCCGGCCCGAGGGGTTTTGCGGCGAGCACCACAGCAACAGCTTTTCCGACCCGTCCAGACGCGACTGAGCGTCGTCCAGATCCAGGCCATAGGTTTCGCCTTGGCGAACTAGCGGGCACTCGACAACGCGACGTCCCGATTTGTTCACCTTGTTGGCAAACTCATGGTAGACGGGGCTGAAGATGACGACGCCGTCGCCGGGTTCGCTCCAGACATCCAGAGACAGGGCGATCGCATTGCCTAACCCCTGTGAAGTCAGCACCCAATCGGTGTCGATGTCCCAACTATGGCGGTTCTTCATCCACCACTGAATCGATGCCAGATATTCCGGGTGAATCCACGAATACCCAAAGACCCCATGGTCAGCCGTTTTTCGAACCGCATCAATTACGCAAGGCGCTGTTGGGTAATCGGAATCTGCCGTCCACATGGCCAGCCCGTCCTGCGGGGGCACACCGTAGATTTGCTCCATCTTATCCCATTTTGAACTGTTGGTTCCCCGGCGGTCGATCAGGTCGTTGAAAGTCATGTCTGCTCCATCTGTCCGGACGAAAGCTAGCTACAATTCCAGCGGGTGCAAGGGGGGCGTTGCGGTGCAGTGCGGGATGGCCTAAATCAACCCCATGAAACGTAATATCCTGATCCATCCCGACCCCCGCCTGAAAAAGGTCTGCGCGCCTGTGGCAGATATCAGCGACGAGCTGCGCAAGCTGGCAGACGACATGCTGGAGACGATGTATGACGCGCCTGGCGTTGGTCTGGCCGCGCCTCAGATCGGCGTGCTGGATCGGTTGATCGTGTTGGACTGCATTAAGGAAGAGGGCGAAGCCCCGCGTCCGTTGATCATGTTCAACCCCGAGGTTATCGCCTCGTCCGATGAGACCAATGTCTACGAAGAAGGCTGCTTGTCGATCCCCGAGCAATTCGCCGAAGTCACGCGCCCCAAAGTGGTTGATGTCACGTGGATTGACCAGGATGGGAACTTGCAACAGGAAACATTCGACGGCCTGTGGGCGACCTGTGTTCAGCATGAGATCGACCATTTGAACGGCAAGCTGTTCATCGACTATCTCAAGCCGCTGAAACGGCAGATGATCACGCGGAAGATGCAAAAACTAAAGCGCGAGCAGGCCCGCGCATGACCGCTCGCACCTGCCTGCCATGGCCCGATAAACGCCTGCGCACCAAGGCGGAGGACGTCGCCGAGATCACCGATGAAATCCGAGCCATTTGGGACGACATGATCGACACGATGGAGGCGATGCCCGGTGTTGGCCTTGCCGCACCGCAGATCGGTGTCATGTTGCGGCTGGCTGTGGTGGACGGCTCGGTCGAACGCGGTAAGGCTGTGCGTTTGGCGAACCCAGAAATCCTGCACAGCTCAATCGAATTGCGTGAACATGATGAGGCCAGCCCGAACCTGCCCGGTGTCTCGGCCAAGGTGAAACGCCCGCGCGCGGTGACGGTCAAGTTTCTGAACGAACAGGGCATGGTGGATCGCCGCGACTTTGTCGGGATCGAGGCCACAAGCGTACAGCACCAGATCGATCATCTGAACGGGAAGATGTATTTCGACCGGCTCAGCAAGGTCAAACGGGACATGCTGCTGCGCAAAGCCAAAAAGCAGGGGTAGAGATGCGCGTCACTTTCATGGGTACACCCGACTTTTCGGTTCCTGTGCTGGATGCGCTGGTTGAGGCGGGTCATGATATCGTCGCCGTATATTGCCAGCCCCCGCGCCCGGCTGGTCGGGGCAAAAAGGACCGACCGACACCGGTTCACGCACGGGCCGAAGCGTTAGGCCTGACTGTCCGCCATCCGGTGTCTCTGAAATCGTCAGATGAACAGGATGCCTTTGCTGCACTGAACGCAGATGTGGCTGTGGTGGTCGCTTATGGCCTGATCCTACCGCAGCCCATTCTGGACGCGCCTGCCCAGGGATGTCTGAATATCCATGCCAGCCTGTTGCCGCGCTGGCGCGGGGCGGCCCCGATCCATCGCGCCATCATGTCCGGCGATGCGCAAACCGGTATCTGCATCATGCAGATGGAGGCCGGTCTGGACACAGGCCCGGTTCTTATGCGCGAAGCAACCGATATCGGGATCGAGGAAACCACCGACCAGTTGCATGACCGGCTGTCGATAATGGGCTCCAAACTGATCGTTGGGGCTTTGCATGACCTGCCGAATCTGACGCCCGAGCCGCAGCCCGAGGTCGGTGTGACCTATGCCGCCAAGATCGACAAATCAGAGGCACGGATTGACTGGTCCCGGCCCGCAGCAGAGGTGGACCGGCAGATCCGCGGTCTGTCCCCGTTCCCAGGTGCCTGGACCGAGATTGACGGAGACCGCGTGAAACTACTGGCGTCGCGTCTGGCCGAGGGGCAGGGCGTACCCGGCGAAGCTCTGGACGATGCCTTGACAGTAGCTTGCGGCGAGGGTGCCGTTGATCTGTTGCGCCTGCAACGGGCGGGCAAAGGCGCACAGGATAAGGAAACCTTTCTGCGGGGCTGGCCTGTGGCCAAGGGAAGTCGGATTTAGAAGGAATAACAGACTTGTACATGACTTTGATGGGGACGGTGTTAATCGCAGCCGTCGTTGGAAGCCTCGCGGAAAAAACCGGGTTTACCCGAAACGGCTATCTGCAATCTATCATCATTTGTATCGGCGGCGCCTTTCTGTTTTTCTTTGCTCAGATCATGTTTGGCAGGATGTTCGGGTTTAACCTTGCTTTTGGGTCCCCGGGATTGAACGCTATTGTGTCATCCGTCGGCGCGCTGATCATCGTGCCGACCCATTGGAGGAAGTGACATGCCTGTTATCGCCCTGATCGTCATCGGAGCCGCCGCAGGGTTCCTGGCCACCCGTTTAATGCGGATCGAGGCCAACATCCCCACAACCATGTTGATTGGCATCGTTGGTGCACTGGTTGGCGGATTTCTGTTGCGGGCCTTGATCACCGTGGCAGGATGGTTGTCCGGTTTTGTGGGTGCCGTTCTGGGGGCTCTGCTGGTGATCTGGATCTGGCAGACCTATCTACGACGTTGAGCGTGGCTACCGCTCGTCGCAAATCACTGTTGATCCCAACGATTTCGAATTGCGCGTCGCCATTTTGAAGCGATTGGCTTCCTCTGCTGACATCCAGTGCATTTCGTCCTCGGACGCTGCATCAAGCGTGAACCAATAAAAGGCCGGGTCGACACCAATATCATTGAAATAGTCGAGATAGCGATCGTGCTCGGGGTGGTTTTCGGGCAGGTTGGCAGCCACATATCCGCCGCCGCCCCAGCTATGAACCCCGACGCATGCGCCAGGTTCCAGAGTGCGTCGATTGCCGGCCAGGAACAGATCGGTGCCACCAGAGGCGACCAAGCCGTTTGAGGGCACCACAGTATCGAACCCTTCGTCTCGCACAACGCGGCTGAAAACGACATTTGCATCATCATCGACCGAGCCTTCGATGTTCTGCAGTACAAGGGTCTTGATCTCGGGATTTGCCGCAGTGATTTCTTCAAAAGCGCTGAGTGTTGTGTGATCAATAGCCCCCGAAGCAACGATTTCGTCGCCCTGTACAACGAAGCTGACCGCGTCGTATCGCTCTGCACACGCACCCAGAAGAGCCAGTGAGGCGACAAAAACGGGGAAAGTGATTTTCATTTCAGTTCTCACTTCTGTGGCACAGGAAATGCAGATCGAACATTTTGCACCCATTTATTGCCGCGGCGGGCGCGCCTTGTAAACCGGAAGCCGCCAGCCAAACACCAATGATCCCGCCCGCAATGCCCAGCAGATCAACGCACATGCGGCCAGTGTGGCCAGCTCGTCGAAACCAAGTCGGGTCGCGATCACAGCGGCAAAAGCCCCGGCAAACGCGCAAGAGACGTAGAGCTCACCCTGTTTCAGGACCAGTGGCACTTCGTTGCAGACCACGTCCCGCATTAAGCCGCCAAGGCAGCCCGTTGTGACGCCCATCAGCACAACGATCACACCGGATTGGTTCAGCGACAAGGCTGCGCCAGCACCTGCTGCTGCGGCAATCGACAGGGCGAAACTGTCCAGCCAGACCAGCAAGTTGTATCGGCTTTCCACCAAATGAGCAGTAAAAAACACAACCACGGCAGCCGCTGTGGCGATCAGGATATAGTCTGGCTGGCCGACCCAGAACACCGGATGCCGGTCCAGCAGCAGGTCGCGGACGGTTCCGCCGCCCACAGCAGTCAGGCAGGCCATAAAGGCGAAGCCTACCAAATCCAGCTGTGCCCGGCTGGCCACCAATGCGCCTGTCAGGGCAAAAACCAGAACTGAGGCATAGTCGAGCAGTGCCAGACCGCTCACGTTTGCGCCTTTTTTGGTTTGAACGGGGCCATGCCCGCGCGGGCCAGCTCGTCGGCTTTTTCGTTTTCGGGATGGCCAGCATGGCCTTTGACCCATTCCCAGGTCACGTCATGGCGGGCCTGTGCCTCATCCAGTCGCTGCCACAGATCGACATTCTTGACCGGTTTCTTGTTCGAGGTCTTCCAGCCGTTGCGTTTCCAACCGAAAATCCAGCCGGTCACGCCATTTTTTACATAGGCGCTGTCGGTCACCACAGTGATCTTCGAGGCCCGTTCCAGGGTTTCCAGCGCGCTGATTGCGGCCAGCAATTCCATGCGATTGTTGGTGGTCTCAGCTTCGCCGCCGTTCAGCTCGCGTTCTTTCAGGACTTTTTCGCCGTCCATTGCGCGCATCAGCACGCCCCAGCCCCCCGGGCCAGGATTGCCCGAACAGGCACCATCGGTATAGGCAAACAACTCAGGCATGGGCGATCACCAGAATAAAGCCGTCATAAGACCCGGCTAAACCTTTGCCCACTCCGGTTGTAATCCGGTCAATTGTGAACCCTGCCTCGGCCAGCGCCTCTTCGATCTCGGTCTGTGAGAAATAGGTGTAATAGCGATCAATGTCGTCGCGGTGTTCACCGGTTCCCAGTTTCAGACCAAGGAAAAAGATACCCTCAGGCTTGAGTGCCCGGTGGATGGCCGCCAAATGGCGCGGGAAATCCTTGCGAGGGGCATGCAGCAGCGAAAAGCTGGCATAGATGCCGTCAAACGCGGCCGTTTCGGTCACATCGTCAAATGTACCGACATACGCATCCACGCCATTTTCGCGGGCGTGTTCCACAAAGGCCGGCGTCGCATCCAATGCCCGAACCCGCAGCCCCTCACGCAGGAAGAACATACTGTCCGCACCGGGGCCCGAGCCGAGGTCAAGCACATAGCCGCCCGGCGCAACCGCTTCGGCAAAGGCCATGCGGGCCTCGATCTGTTCGGGCGGCAATGGGACGCTCAGGTACTCGGCAACACGCGTGGTGTAGGCGTCAATTGTCTGACGGTCGGTCACAGGTACACTCCTACGGCAAGGCATATCAGGACGATGGCTGTCAGCAGAACGCGCAGCCTCAGCCACCATGTTGGGGTCAGCCGCCAATATGCAAATATCGCGTCCAGCATCAGCAAACCGGCGAAGCCGTACATCAAGTTGATGCCCGCCTCAACAGGTCCACCACCGGTCATGAAAAACGCCCAAAGTGCCGGAAGGACAGACAGTACATAGCATGTCGCTGCCTTGCTGCCCGAGGTCTTGGTGGCGAACCCCCACAGAACACCGGACATAAAACTTAAAATCACAGAGCCGTAGAACAGTTGAATATACGGTCCGACGAACCGCGACCCAAGCTCTTGCCTGCCCCAATCCTGCAAATCGCCGTTCAAGGAGGTCAGCGCGCCCCAAATGAACGGGATCAACCCCGCCAGCGCCAGAACCAACGGCGCCCTGGGGACGCCTCTCATGCGGTTTGCCTCAGGACGCGGGGCACTTTGAATTCGACATTTTCGACGGCGGTTTCGACCAGTTCAACCGTCACGTCATAGTGGGTGTCGAAAGCGTCAATCACCTCATTCACCAGCACTTCGGGTGCTGACGCGCCTGCGGTAATGGCGATGGTTGAGATGCCTTCCAGCGCCCGCCAGTCGATATCGTGGGCGCGCTGCACCAATTGCGCATAGTTGCACCCGGCGCGGGCCGCAACCTCGACCAGTCGGCGTGAGTTCGAAGAGTTCGGTGCGCCAACAACAAGCAAAGCATCCGATTTTGGAGCCACGGCTTTGACGGCCTCTTGCCGGTTGGTGGTGGCGTAGCAGATGTCTTCCTTATGCGGGCCAACGATGGCCGGGAACCGGACTTGGAGGGCTGCGATAATATCCTTGGTGTCATCCACCGAAAGCGTCGTCTGGGTGACAAATGCCAGCTTTTCCGGATTGCGTACCTGAACCGAGGCCACGTCATCGACGGTTTCAACCAGCAGCACTTCGCCGTCGGGCAACTGGCCCATGGTGCCGATGGTTTCCGGATGGCCCTTGTGCCCGATCATGATCATCTGCAATCCGGCCTCAGCATGGCGCTGAGCCTCCACATGAACCTTGGAGACCAGCGGGCAGGTGGCATCGACATAGATCATCTCGCGCTGGGCCGCCGACGCGGGAACGGATTTCGGTACGCCATGCGCTGAAAAAATAACGGGTCGGTCGTTAGGACACTCGTCCAGCTCTTCGATAAAAACGGCCCCCTTGGCGCGCAGACCATCTACGACGAATTTGTTGTGCACAATTTCATGCCGCACATACACCGGGGCACCCCATTTCTGCAGCGCCATTTCGACGATCTTGATCGCCCGGTCGACACCGGCGCAGAACCCGCGCGGCGCGGCGAGGTATAGGGTAAGGGGCGGCTTGGTCATGTCTTGGTCTCCATAGGCCACAGGTAAGTCTTTTCCCGGCTATGGTCCAGACAGGACATTGTCATTGATATGACATGAATCACTGCTAGCCAGCAGGTGTTTCAGTACCTGCTTTTAGTTAAAGAAGCGCGGTCAGGTTGGTACAGCCTGACCGCGCTAATTTCTTCCCCCGGGTTTGGTGAGTGGCCCGGTCTTACTGTCCACCCGCAGCAACGCTGCGTGGCTCCATGGGCATTTCACGCGGAGGCCGCCCGATCACGTCGCGCAGGTCCTCAAGCTCGATGAAGTTGTCGGCCTGGCGGCGCAACTCGTCCGAGATCATCGGCGGCTGGCTGCGGATGGTCGAAACCACCGAAACGCGCACGCCCTGACGCTGCAGGCTGGCAATCAACGGGCGAAAATCCCCATCGCCCGAAAACAGCACAATATGATCGACACGTGGTGCCAGTTCCATAGCGTCGACTGTCAGTTCGATGTCCATGTTACCTTTGACTTTCCGACGCCCCATGCTGTCGGTGTATTCCTTCGCCGGTTTTGTCACCATGGTGAAGCCGTTGTAATGCAGCCAGTCAACCAAGGGGCGGATCGGGGAATACTCGTCGTTTTCCAATAGCGCCGTATAGTAAAAAGCCCGAAGCATCTTGCCGCGGCGCATAAACTCCTGGCGCAGCAATTTGTAGTCGATGTCAAACCCCAGTGCTTTTGCGGCTGCATAAAGATTCGAGCCGTCGATGAACAGCGCTAGCCGTTCGTCTTTATAGAACATAAATAGGTCCTTCCGGTACAATACAGAGCGCCGTGGTGTTACGTGAGTGGGTATTTGAAAAATAGGCGGCGCGCTGATCTTCTATAATTAGGCCATTTCGGTCGTATCGCAAGTATGCAATTCGCCGAATATAGTGAATGGAACGTACAAATCTATGTCAAAAGCGGTTATCGCGCTGGGAGCAAATCTCAAATTGAGAGGTATTGGCCCCAAGGTGACACTTCAAAGCGCACTTGACGCGATCTTGCGTCACGGGGTGGTGATTCGTGCCGTCAGCCGTTTTTTTGAGACCCCGTGCTTCCCGGCAGGTGCCGGGCCTGACTACGTCAATGCGGCTGCTTTGATCGAAACGGACAGGACGCCGACCGATTTGTTGCACCTGCTTCACCAGATTGAGCATCAGTTTGGGCGCGAAAGGGTGCAGCGATGGGGTATGCGAACGCTGGATCTGGATCTGGTCTGCTATGATGATCTGGTTCTGCCAGATCGCACCGAATTTGACAGCTGGCTGACCCTGCCAGCACAGGAGCAGACGCAAAAGGCGCCGGACCGGCTGATTATTCCACATCCGCGCCTGCAGGATCGTGCTTTCGTCCTTGTTCCGATGGCGGACGTCGCCCCGGATTGGCGGCATCCGGTGCTGGGCCGGACGGTAACCGAAATGCTGGCAGACCTGCCCGCGTCGGATATTGCGGCAGTCACGGCTGTGTGAACGGTGCATTTGCAGCATTTCTTGCTTGTCAAGGCGGGGATTCGCCCTTAGATAAACCTCTTCCTGACATGGATTCAGTAACGGAGAGCGCCCCATGGCCCGCGTGACGGTTGAAGATTGCGTAGACAAGGTTCCTAACCGGTTTGAACTGGTGATGCTTGCCGCCCATCGTGCGCGCGAGATTTCTGCCGGCGGCCCGATCACCGTCGACCGTGACAATGACAAGAATCCCGTCGTGTCGCTGCGCGAGATTGCGGACGAAACCCAAAGCGCGGATGAACTGCGCGAGCGCCTGATCGAGGCCAACCAGACCCAGATTGAGGTCGATGAGCCGGAAGAAGATCAGATGGCTCTGCTGATGGGTGCGGAATCGGACAAACCGGCCGATGACGATATGTCGGAAGAGAAGCTGCTTCGCGCTCTGATGGAGGCTCAAGGCCAGGGGTAAGCCCCAAAGATGAAGGTGCGGACCGGATGATTTCTGCAGACGACTTGATTGCGCTGGTCCGCAACTACAACCCCAAGACAAATGCTGACCGCATCGCCCGAGCCTATGAGTTCGGAAAGCAGATGCATGACGGTCAGTTCCGCCATTCAGGCGAACCCTATTTCACACATCCCGTTGCCGTGGCCGCCATCCTGACCGAACAGCGCCTGGATGATGCGACGATCATTACAGCGTTGCTGCATGACACGATCGAAGACACCAAAGCCAATTATGGCAAAGTGTCCGAACTGTTCGGGGAAGAGGTTGCCAAGCTGGTCGACGGCGTCACCAAACTGACCAACCTGCAACTGTCCAGCCGCGAAACCAAACAGGCCGAGAACTTCCGTAAGCTGTTCATGGCCATGTCCAAGGATCTGCGGGTTATTCTGGTCAAGCTCGCTGACCGTCTGCACAACATGCGCACGATCAAGGCAATGCGCCCGGAAAAGCAGGTGCAGAAGGCACGCGAGACGATGGATATTTATGCGCCGCTCGCGGGTCGCATGGGTATGCAGTGGATGCGCGAAGAGCTTGAGGATCTTGCTTTCCGCGTTCTGAATTCCGAAGGTCGCCAGTCGATCATTCGCCGCTTTATCACCTTGCAACGTGAAACCGGCGACGTGATTCACCGGATCACCGGCGACATGCGGCACGAGCTGGAAAAGGCGGGCATCGAAGCCGAAGTGTTTGGTCGCGCCAAAAAGCCTTATTCGATCTGGCGTAAGATGCAGGAAAAGGATCAGGGCTTTTCGCGCCTGTCCGACATCTACGGTTTTCGCATCATTACCCGGTCCGAGGAAGATTGTTACCGGACGCTGGGTGCCATTCACCAGCGCTGGCGCGCGGTGCCGGGTCGGTTCAAGGATTATATCAGCCAGCCGAAATCGAACGGTTATCGCTCGATCCACACAACAGTTTCCGGCCGCGACGGGAAACGGGTCGAGGTTCAGATCCGCACCCGTCAGATGCATGATGTGGCAGAAACCGGCGTTGCGGCGCATTGGTCGTACCGCGACGGTGTCCGCTCGGAAAACCCATTTGCCGTTGATCCGGCCAAGTGGATTGCGAACCTGACTGAACAGTTCGACAGTGAGGAAGATCACGAAGATTTCCTCGAAGCGGTCAAGCTGGAAATGTACTCGGACCAGGTGTTTTGCTTCACGCCCAAGGGCGATGTTGTCAAGCTGCCGCGTGGGGCAACGCCGATTGATTTCGCCTATGCGATCCATACCCGCATTGGCCATGCCTGCGTTGGCGCCAAGGTGGACGGCATCCGTGTGCCACTGTGGACGCGGATCAAGAATGGTCAGTCGGTGGATGTAATTACCGCTGACGGCCAGACGCCTCAGGTAACGTGGCTTGAGATTGCGGTGACCGGCAAGGCCCGGACCGCCATTCGGCGTGCGCTGCGCGAGGTCGACCGCGAGCGGTTCATCAAGCTGGGCAAGGAACTTGCGCGTTCCGGTTTCGAACATGTCGGTCGAAAGGCTACCGACAAAGCGCTGGATACCGCGGCGAAACACCTGCGCCTGAAGGATCGTCATGAATTGCTGGCGCGTCTCGGCAGCGCCGAGCTGACGGCGCATGATGTGGTCAGCGCCGTTTACCCTGAACTTACCCAGGATGACGGTGATGCCATTTCTCCGCGCCGCGCGGTGATCGGCCTTGAACCCGGCCAGAAATTCGACCGCGCGCCCTGTTGTCAGCCTTTGCCCGGCGAACGCATCGTCGGCATTACCTATCGCGGCAAGGGCGTTGTGGTGCACGCAATCGATTGCGACCGCCTGTCCGAGTTCGAAAGCGAACCAGATCGCTGGGTTGATCTCCACTGGCATTCTGGCACGCACCCGGCCGTTCATGGTGCGACGCTGGACGTCACGATTGGCAATGATGCGGGGGTGCTAGGGCGCATTTGTACGTTGATAGGCGAGAAAAAGGCCAATATTTCGAATCTGGAATTTGTCGACCGCAAACCGGATTTTTACCGCCTTCTGGTCAGTGTCGAATTGCGTGACCTGGAACAGTTGCATTCGCTGATGCTTATGCTTGAGGCCGAAAGCGACGTTGCAGCGGTCGAACGCTATAGGGACAGGACCAAAACCGCAGTAGCGGCTGGCTGAGAAGGGGTGATCAGGAGTGGTATTTAAGCGCCGAGACCGACGCTCACCTGTCCAGATCGCGTCTGAATTCGTCTATCCCCGTGGTGGATGGACGCGGGCCTTTCACTATGTAAAGCATCGTGTTCGTAGGCTGCCGGATTCCCCCGAGCGCATTGCGCGTGGAATCGGGGCAGGCGTCTTTGCCTCATTCACTCCGTTCTACGGATTGCATTTTCTGGTCGCTGCTGTGGTGGCGCGCTTGCTGAACGGCAATATTCTGGCGGCTCTGAGTGGAACATTCTTTGGCAACCCACTCACCTATGTGCCAATCGGTGTGGTTTGCCTGCAGACCGGGCATTTCCTGCTGGGAACCAAGTTCCACAAAGGCGACACGCATGGTCTAATGGGCAAGTTCACAGATGCAATGGGTGATCTGAAGAACAACTTTATTGCCATGTTCACCGACCGTGTCGCGGACTGGCATGGGCTCAGCATCTTCTATAACGAGGTGTTCTTTCCCTACATGATTGGCGGCGTTCTTCCGGGCATTTTGGCGGGTGTAATTTGCTCCTATCTCAGCTTGCCGCTGATCCGCACCTATCAGCAGCGCCGTCGCGACAAGATCAAGGCAAAGTTTGACGAAATCAAACGCTTGGCCGAAACTAAGCCTGCCGTTCCATTGATGAATGCCCTAGGTTCTGACCAGGGCCTTAAGAAGGATTCGAGCGATGTCTGACAACCACACGCGTCTTGGCGTAAATATCGACCACGTGGCCACGGTTCGCAACGCGCGGGGCGGGGCCTATCCTGATCCGCTGCGTGCCGCCAAGCTGGCGGAAGAGGCCGGGGCTGACGGCATTACCGCGCATCTGCGCGAAGACCGTCGCCATATCTCGGACGCTGATATCGATGGCCTGATGGAGGTCCTGTCGGTGCCGTTAAACTTTGAGATGGCCGCGACGCCCGAGATGCAGAAAATTGCCTTGCGGCATAAGCCGCATGCCGTTTGCATCGTCCCTGAAAAGCGCGAAGAACGAACCACCGAAGGCGGGCTGGAAGTCGCGCGCGAGGAAAACAAACTGGCTCATTTTATCGCTCCGCTGCGCGATGCCGGGTGTCGTGTATCGATCTTTATCGCTGCTGATCAGCGCCAGATCGAGGCGGCGCATCGTATCGGCGCTGAAGTGATCGAGCTGCACACCGGTGCCTATTGCGATGCCATGGCTGAGGGCCACGCGGACAAGGCCAACAGTGAGTTGGAAGCTCTGCGCGAAATGTCCGCTTTTGCCCATTCGTTGGGCCTTGAGGTGCACGCGGGTCACGGCCTGACCTATGACACCGTACAACCGATCGCGGCATTCCCCGAAGTGCGCGAGCTGAATATCGGCCACTTCCTTATTGGCGAGGCGATCTTTCGCGGCCTCACGCCTGCCATGGCCGAGATGCGGCGTCTAATGGATGAGGCGCGCGGATGATCACACCCGGATTTGTTGCGATCTGGTTTGCCTGGCTGATGGCCGGTGGCTCTCCGGGGCCTGCAACAATGGGGATTGCCGGAACGGCAATGAACGAAGGTCGCCGCGCCGGCCTGGTCTTTGCCTTGGGCATTTGCGCAGGCTCTGCCGCTTGGGGCATCGCCGCAGCGCTGGGCCTATCAGCAATCATGCTGGCCAATGTCTGGGTGTTCGAGGTCATCCGCTATGTTGGTGTGGCCTATCTGGGTTGGTTGGCGTTCAAAGCGCTGCGCCGAGCACTGACGTCTGATGAAGTTGCTATCGGCAACCCGGTGGCCGGCTCACTACGCACAATCTTTGCAAAGGGCGCAGCTATCCACCTGACCAACCCCAAGGCGATCCTGAGCTGGGGCTCGATCTATGCCATCGTCGCCCCGAATGATGCCAGCCTTTCGATGTTGCTGGGCTATTTCGCCATGCTTTACGCAGGATCGTTGTTGATCTTCATCGGCTACGCCTTCCTCTTTTCCTCCGAGCGTATGGTGCAGGCCTACCGCCGCGCTCGCCGGTGGTTCGACTTCGCCTTTGCCGGGTTCTTTGGGGTCGCGAGTTACAAGATTTTGACTGTGCGGCTGTCATGATACTCGGCATCGGCACAGATCTTGCAAATATCGACCGCATTCAGGGCACATTGGATCGGTTCGGAGATCGGTTCCGCAATCGTGTCTTCACCGAAATCGAACAGAGCAAAGCGGGACGTCGCGCTGATGTTGCGGGAACATACGCCAAACGCTGGGCCGCGAAAGAGGCTTGCTCCAAGGCGCTGGGCACCGGTTTGGCCATGGGCATCGCCTGGAAGGACATGTCGGTGACCAATCTGCGCACGGGTCAGCCTGTGATGCATGTCACGGGGTGGGCGGCAGATCGGCTGAAAGAGATGACGCCCGAAGGGTATGAGGCGATTATCCACGTCACCCTGACCGACGATCACCCTTGGGCACAGGCATTCGTGGTGATCGAGGCGCGTCCGCTTCACGATGCGCCTGCGCAGTCTTGACTTGCCCCCAACCGACCCGCATGTAGCACCCCAACGAATAAACGACCGGAGAGCAGTATGGCCGAGGAAGCCAAAACAGGTAACGCCGTTTGGGAGACGATCAAAACCATCGTCTATGCCCTGCTGATCGCGGGCGTCTTCCGCACGATCCTGTTCCAGCCATTCTGGATTCCGTCGGGTTCGATGAAGCCCACCTTGTTGATCGGGGATTTCCTGTTCGTCAACAAAATGTCTTACGGTTATTCCTACGCGTCTTGCCCCAGCCTGATCATCCCAAGCGTCGGCCTGAATGTTGACGCCGAAGATCTCTGCGGCTGGATGCAGAGCGATGAAAACACTCGTATCTGGGGCGGCGACCCCGAACGCGGTGACGTCATTGTTTTCCGCCACCCGGTCAGCGGCCGCGATTACATCAAACGTCTGATCGGTCTGCCCGGGGACCGTATTCAAGTACGGGACGGTCAGATCATTCTGAACGGTACGCCAGTGCAACAAGAACCCGATGGTGTATTCACCGAAGTCGCCGAACCACAAGGCTCGCAAGGTCTGCGCCCGCGCTGCGAAAACGGTCCTGTCGGCTTTGGCGGTGTCTGCGAAAAATCGCGTATGATCGAAACACTGCCAAACGGTGTGTCTTACGAAGTGCTGAACATCGGCAATCAGGCGGCTGACAATACCGGCATCTACACGGTTCCCGAAGGCCATTACTTTTTCATGGGTGACAACCGCGACAACTCCAGCGACAGTCGCGTGCCGCAATCCGCAGGCGGCGTCGGCTATGTGCCTTACGAAGACCTGATCGGGCGGGCTGATCGCATCCTGTTCTCATCCGCTGGCCGGTCGATGCTGTTCTTCTGGACGTGGCGCGGGGATCGCTTCTTCAAGGCGGTCAATTGAAGCTTTCGACCGAGATAAAGGCGTTCCAGCAGCGTCTGGGATACGAATTCTCGAACCCTGAACTGCTGGTGCGCGCCCTGACCCATGGATCGGTCTCGTCCTCGACACGACCTGACAATCAGCGGTTGGAGTTTCTGGGCGATCGGGTTTTGGGTCTTGTCATGGCCACCGCGCTGTTGGAGGCCGACAAAAAAGCATCAGAAGGGCAGTTGGCTCCTCGGTTCAACGCGTTGGTCCGCAAAGAGGCCTGCGCTGATGTGGCCCGGCAGATCGATCTTGGCGTGGTGCTGAAACTGGGCCGGTCCGAGATGCTGTCAGGCGGGCGCCGCAAACAGGCCTTGCTGGGTGATGCGATGGAGGCTGTAATCGCCGCAATCTATCGCGATGCCGGTTTCGAGGCCGCGCGCGACGTCATCCTGCGACTGTGGGGGGATCGCGTCCACAACGTTGAAGCGGATGCGCGCGACGCCAAAACCTCGCTTCAGGAATGGGCGCAGGCGCGCGGGCAAAAGCCGCCCGCTTACGTCGAGGTCAAGCGCAGCGGCCCCGATCACGCCCCGGTGTTTACTATTGCGGCTCGGTTGCAGGACGGGACCGAAGCGCAGGCAACGGCGGGGTCGAAACGTCAGGCGGAACAAGCCGCCGCAAAGGCGCTACTGGATCAGTTGAAATAGCAACCCTCGACAGCCCGAACATGTCACAATTCTCAATCTAACTTGAGGCCTATGGCAGACCTCGGGTCGCAGTCGTATCTGAACATCATCCGCTTTGGCGCATGTCTAAGAACAAGCGAGCAAAGCGAAATTGATACAATGAGTTGAGGCATTTCCATGCAAAACGCAAAACTGACTACCGTGAATATCGGCTTTTTGTTCATCGCCGGTTTTATCGCCACGATCGCCTTCGATTTCTGGGGGCAGGTTGTCAGCCCCGGCATCGGCTGGGCCAATCTGTCGCCCGAAGGACTGGCCCAAAGCCTGCTGGCCAGTCTCGGCTTGCCCAGCAATGCCTTCCTTGGTTTCTTCGTGCATTTCTACCTTGTGGGTCTGATTGCCTACCCGATGGGGTGGTTTCTGATCTTCAAGCCGATCTGGGTTAAGGTCCTTGGCCCGGTTCATATGTTCGTCGCCTCGGCCATCTATGGGTTTGGCCTTTGGGTTTTTGCCCTGGGCGGGATCACCACCTTGTCCGGATTGCCGACTTTCCTGAACTTCTCGGCGATCACCTGGGTCGCGTTGATCGGGCATGTTTTTTACGGGATCGTCATGGTTGCCGTTCTGCGCCTGATCGAACGTCAGAACGGATGAGTCAAAGGGGGGCGTCTAGTGCGCCCCTCATACCACTCGGATAAATCCTGTTAGCCCGGTCTTCTGGTGCTCTATGACATGACAGTGAAATGTCCAGTCGCCCGGGTTATCGGCGACCAGCGCGATCTCGGCCACCTCGTCCTTCAGCAGCAGCATCGTGTCGGTCATCAGGGGCGGCAGTTGTCGCAGGTTCGACCGTAGCGGGACAAACGCCAGCCCGTGCAGGTGGATCGGGTGCAGGTTCGGGGATTCATTTCGCAGTCGCAAGACATAGGTTTTGCCCATTTCCAACGTTGCGAGCGGACCGACACCCTTTGCCGCGTCACCGGGCCATGGTTTGCGATTGATGGACCAGAAGTTATACCCCAGCGAGCCGCAGGATCCATTGTTGGGCTGACCTCCTTCGGGGGTCCAACCAAAAACAAACTCGTGCAGCTCGGCGTTGGTCAGATCGGGTTTGGACACCGGGTTTAATGGCAGAGGGCGCAATTCTTGCAGGTCCCGTGCCGCCGATGATCCAATCGCGCGCAGCTGTGCCATAGGTCTGTGCGGCTGACCGGGCAGTTTGGCCATCAGCGCAACGTTGCTCCCTTCGTCGCCGGGCATTGCAACCGCAAAATCCACGCGCTGACCTGGTCCCACCAGAAGTGGCTCATCTGCGCTGGGCATTGGAATGCTGATCTCAAGCGGATGGCCATCCCACGCGATGATCCGCGCATCGCCACCCTCAAGATGTAATTTGTAGATGCGCGTTGTGTCCGTATTCACCACCCGCAGTCGCACCAGACTGCCTGCGGCGTGATCGTAGATAGGCCCTTGCAGCCAATTGGCAGTGTGGACATTGCCAAAGGTCCCGGCCCGTGCGGCGCCGCGCTGGGTATAGGCGGGTAAAAACGCACCATCATCGTCCAGCCGAAAATCGCGCAGGTTGATCACCTGTTCGCTGTCAAAACCGGGGTTTTCGGGTTCGGCAATGACCATGACGCCCGTCAGGCCGTGGGTCATCTGCTCCATCGTCATGCAATGTGGATGATACCAGTAGGTGCCTGCATCGGGCGGAGTGAATTCATAGGTGAAGGCCTCACCTTCACCCAATGGCATTTGGGTCAGGTAAGGCACCCCGTCCATGTTGTTCGCGATCCGCATCCCGTGCCAGTGCATTGCCGTGTATTCCGACAGGGTATTGCGCACGGGCAGCCACATCACTTCCCCTTGCTTGCCGTACAATACCGGCGGCGGTGCGTTAGAGGACAGGCTGACCATTCCGGTCGTCACCGTATCCCGCAGGGCAAAGCTTGCTGGTTGAATGGTCAACTCCGGCGTGCCTTGCGCCAACCCGAAACCGCCCAGACCCAGCGCGCCGGCAGCGGCCCCGCTGCCCAAAAGAAACTCGCGACGTTTCATGTCTTGCCTCATTTTCCGATGGTCGCCTGGCTGGATTTGGCGCGGCCTGGATTAGGCGTGCCACCGATTTTGCATGACCGCAATGCGACAAATCCCTCTGGCCCGCGCGGCCTTTCTGCTATAGGGGTGCGCACTTGCAACCAGGAACGCCAGACACATGACCACACGCGCCGGATTTATCGCCCTGATCGGAGAGCCCAACGCAGGCAAATCCACCCTGCTGAACCGCATGGTCGGGGCCAAGGTTTCGATCGTGACGCATAAGGTTCAGACGACCCGTACCCGCATTCGCGGTGTGGCAATGGAAGGCGATGCGCAGCTGGTCTTTGTAGACACACCCGGCCTGTTCAAACCGCGTCGTCGTTTGGATCGCGCCATGGTTGCCGCGGCCTGGGGCGGAGCGGCGGATGCAGATGTCGTCGTTCTGATGATCGAGGCGCATCGCGGCATCACCGAAGGGGTAGAACGTATCCTCGAAGGTCTGGAAGAGATCGGGCAGGGCCGAAAGGTTGCGCTGGCGATCAACAAGATCGACAAGGTCCAGTCTGAGGTGCTGCTGGCCCTAACAAGTGACCTGAACGCACGCTACCCGTTTTCCGAAACCTTTATGATTTCCGCCGAAAAGGGCTATGGCGTTGAGGATCTACGCAAATGGCTGGCTGCGGAATTGCCCGAAAGCCCGTGGCTGTATCCCGAAGATCAGATCGCCGATCTGCCCCTGCGCATGATCGCGGCTGAGATGACGCGCGAGAAACTGACCCTGCGCCTGCATCAGGAGTTGCCCTATCAGCTGACGGTCGAGACCGAAAACTGGGAAGAGCGCAAAGACGGCTCTGCCAAGATCGACCAGATCATCTATGTCATGCGCGATGGTCACAAGGGCATCGTGCTAGGCAAAAAGGGCGAGACGATCAAAGCGGTCAGCCAGGCCGCGCGGGCGGAACTGGAAGAGTTCCTGGACCGTAAGATACATCTGTTTCTGCAGGTCAAAGTGCGTCCGAACTGGCTCGAGGAATCCGAGCGTTACTCGGAAATGGGTCTGGATTTCAAAGACGGTAATGCATGACTCGCCTGACGGCTGATTTCTGGGTCCACGCCTATCTGGCGCGGCTGCGTTTTCAGGAAATCCCGGCGTTTGTCGTAGCCCATGGCGACGATACGGCGGGTGCAGTGCTTGTCAAATTGAACACTCTGGACGGGCACGCCGTGGCGTTCCAACGCAGCTTTGATCTGATGAGCGGTGAACGCAAATGGGTCGAGCTTTCCTCCGGCGTCGAAGCAGAGGTTGACGACGCCATCACCCGGCAACGCAGTTTTGATCCGGACCTCTGGGTGATTGAAGTCGAAGACCGGCAAGGCCGGCATCTGTTGGGTGAAGAGGGGTTGGACTAGCCCGCGGTTCAACGGGTCTTGGTCACTCGGGTCAAAACGTCTATTTTACCCTATACTATGTCGGTGAGGATCGCCGTACCGTTTGAACAAATTATGGGGGTGTGTGTGGCCGAAACACTCGCTGAAAAGCTTGAAAAATCAGAATTTGGGCATTGGATGCAGCGGTTTGAGGGCTTCATGGTCTTCATTGGCGTTGTCGGCCCTTTTGCCACGTTGCCGCAGCTGATCAAGCTGTACTTCACGCATTCGCAACACGCGACCGGCCAGTCTCTGCTGTCTTGGTCGCTCTATGCTGCGCTGTCATTCCTTTGGTTCGCCTACGGGCTGGCGGTCGGCAAGTTGCCCATCTATTTGGGCAACGGTATATCGATGGTGCTGAACCTCCTGATGGTTCTGGGCATCCTGATCCACGCCGGTTTAACGTTTTGACCGGCCGCCACAGTCCGGTGCCAAGACGTCACCAACCGCTGCTTTTAAGCGTGATATCGTGCCCGGTGGTGGTCAATGTCTCACCGGCGAATTGCTTTACTTTGGGTGCGAAGGCCTGAAAATAGGGTTGCGACTGCACGTGGGCCAATGTCTCAGCGCTGTCCCAGCGGCCCCAATGAACCCGGGACTTTCCGTCATCAGCGACCGCAACCTGATAGGTGAATTTTCCGGCCGCCTCAGGATCGGCGTCGATCGCCTCGATAAAGGTGCGGATAGTGGTCTGCCATTCGGCTTCATCACCGTCATAACGGTATGAGATTGTGATGCCTCGCATGATCTGGCCTCTTGTTTAACAATATTGTTAATTAAGTATAGGAATGCCCGCGAGTCAAGTAT
The DNA here is from genome assembly GCF_059611125.1 of Ruegeria sp. CDSB029. NCBI lineage: Bacteria > Pseudomonadati > Pseudomonadota > Alphaproteobacteria > Rhodobacterales > Roseobacteraceae > Ruegeria > Ruegeria sp. CDSB029. The sequence goes on along the minus strand of NZ_JBXWOX010000014.1, from coordinate 22,901 downwards.
TCGCGGTTGCGGCTTCCCGCAATGCCGGGTCAAGTTGAGCAAGGCAAACAGTGCGAGGCCCAATTGGACTGGCGTGATCACGGCATACTTCTGACCTCTCGCGGTCATGGCGAGACAGCGGCGATAATCGAGGTCTTCACCGAAGGCCACGGTCGTCATGCAGGCGTCGTACGCGGTGGCACCAGCCGCAAAATTGCCCCCATCCTGCAGCCCGGCGCGCAAATAGATGTTTTATGGCGCGCGCGGTTAGAAGAACACCTTGGCACATTTCAGGTTGAACCTTTGCGTTCACGTGCAGCAGCGGCATTTTCGGGTCGGATGGCGTTGGCAGGATTGAACGCGTCCGTTGCGCTGTTGTCCTTTTGCCTGCCCGAGCGTGAACCGCATCCAGCGATCTACAAACAGACCGAACAGTTGTTGGATCTGCTGGGGCAGGACGAAATCTGGCCGCTAGCTTACCTGCGCTGGGAATTGGCGTTGCTTGAAGAACTGGGCTTTGGCCTGGACCTGTCGGCCTGTGCTGTGACAGGGGCGGCGGATGGGTTGGTCTATGTCTCCCCCAAGACTGGTCGAGCCGTTAGCGCCGATGGTGCTGGCGAATGGGCGGATAAGCTGTTGCCCCTGCCACCCTGTTTGCGCGGTGAGGGGCAAGCGCCGGACGCTGAGATTGCCGCAGGGTTGAAAACCACCGGTTACTTTCTGGAACACCATCTTGCCCCGTCCCTGGGGCATAACCCCTTGCCGGATGCGCGGGCAAGATTTGTGGATCAGTTCACTCGGCGGCTTTGAACACCATTTCGTGCCCGTCATCATTGCGCAGTATCAACAGGTCGCCGGATACTTCGGACTGCGTCATCGCAATCAGCGCAGCGAAATAGAAGCCTTCGGCCTCAAGCCCGGCACAGGCCGCACGTGTTGCGGTCAGGTCCATAATCTCGAACCAGGGGTAGGGCGCGTTCAGGGTTCCGCTATAGCTGTTGCAAGGGGCGTTACCCGCGATCTTGCCCTCTTCGGGGAACCGCAACATGGCGATGGCCTCGAAAGGCTGTCCGTCGATTTCCTGCAGCACCCAAGTCTGGTCCGCGGCGCCGTAGGCGGCAACAGATTCGTCCCTGTCGCATTGAAACAGAGCAATCAGGGGCAGTGTCAGGATCAGGCGTATCATACGGGTGTCTTACTTTCTTACCGGTGCCGAGGGAACCGGCGAAGCCAGCTCAGTACGGGATCTCGCCGCTGATAAGTTCTTCGCGAACGTCCAGGCGTGGCCTCCAGTTGTATCTGGTGTCCTCGCTTACCTGATCCCAAAACAACGCACCGCTGTTGCGCCATGGGTCGAGGATGATGCCGTCCTTCATCGTATCGCCCTTGGCGCTTATTGCTGCCGAGTGGTGGATGATCCGGAATGCGGTTGGCGGCGAGGTGGCCCAGTGGATGTCCAAAGTGCGGAAGTTTTCCTTCTGCAGGCGGCGGCTCATCGCCTGCGCCCAGTCGTTGCACAACCCCTTTTCCCGGAACCCGTTGATGACCTTGGCGTTGTGGATAATCGCCGGGTCTGTGACGTTCCAATCCCGCTTCAGTTGCTGCGAATAGGTGTAGGCGATGTTGGCGGCCTTTTGCGCCTCGGCGGGATCGACTTGGGGGCCAAGGTTTTCGATCGCCAGTGCCAGCTCGTCCATCTCGGTGTAGCCCGCCACAGGTTGGGTTGTGGCGCATCCGCCCAGTATCAGGGCTGCAACGGTCGCCCAAAGCGCAAATAATAGTCGGGTCATTCTGTCATCACCATCCTTGGGCCCGGTCTGGGTCGCAGCGTGCCCTAAAGGGGTTTCAACAAAAAGCAAAGGGGGAAGTTTTTTCGGTCAAGGATCAGAAAAGGTCTCTATCTGGTCACAGATCGGATGGCATGAATTTCAAACTGGGGTACGGAATAAAGAAAATGACCCGGCGCAAGGCCGGGTCTAGTTGGGGAAACGGGATACCTAATTCCGGTTAGCCCAGCAAACGCCGTGCAATAACCTGTGCCTGAATTTCGGCAGCCCCTTCAAAAATATTTAGAATGCGCGCGTCACACAGAACGCGGCTGATTTTGTATTCCAGAGCGAACCCGTTGCCGCCATGGATCTGCAGGCCGTTGTCAGCCGCAGCCCAGGCCACACGAGCGCCAAGCAGCTTGGCCATACCGGCCTCAAGGTCGCAGCGATGACCGTGGTCTTTTTCCCAGGCCGAGAAATATGTCAGCTGACGTGCGATCATGATTTCGACCGCCATCATGGCCAGTTTGCCGGACACGCGGGGGAAGTTGATCAGCGACTTGCCAAATTGCTTACGATCCTGCGCGTATTGCATCGCGATATCCAGCGCGCTTTGGGCGACCCCAATGGCGCGGGCGGCGGTCTGAATGCGTGCGCTTTCGAAGGTTTCCATCAGCTGTTTAAAGCCTTTGCCTTCTTCACCGCCCAACAGGTTCTCGCCTTTGACTTTGAAACCGTCAAAGCCCAGCTCGTATTCCTTCATGCCGCGATAGCCCAAAACTTCGATCTCACCGCCGGTCATGCCGGGGGTGGGGAAAGGGTTCTCATCTGTGCCCGGCGTCTTCTCCGCAAGGAACATGGACAGACCGCGGTGATCGGTGGTGTCCGGGTTGGTCCGGGCCAGCAGCGTCATCACATGGGTCCGCGCCGCGTGGGTGATCCAGGTTTTGTTGCCGGTGATCTCATAGTCACCGTCCGCGTTCTTGACCGCACGTGCACGCAGGCTGCCCAGATCCGAGCCGGTGTTTGGTTCGGTGAAAACTGCGGTCGGCAGAATTTCGGCGCTGGCCAGTTTTGGCAGCCAGTTGGCTTTTTGTTCATCGGTGCCGCCCGCGATGATCAGCTCGGCCGCGATTTCGGAGCGTGTACCAAGAGAGCCCACGCCGATATAGCCGCGTGACAGTTCCTCGGACACGACGCACATCGAGGCTTTGGACAGGCCGAACCCGCCGAATTCTTCGGGGATGGTCAGGCCAAAGACACCCATTTCGGCCAGTTCCTCGATGACTTCCATCGGGATCAGTTCATCTTTGAGGTGCCAGTCATGGGCGTAGGGTTCGACCTTTTCGACCGCATAGCGGCGGAACTGGTCACGGATCATCTCAAGCTCTTCGTCCAGACCCGAGGCACCGAACATGGTGGCACCGGCCTGATCTTCCATCAGCTTGACCAGACGGCTGCGGGCGGCCTGAGAATTGGCCTGCGCCATCAGTGTTTGAATTTCGGGGATCTGAAAACCGGAAAGCGCGTCCCAGCCCAGACCCATATCCTGAAGGCGGACAACCTCGCCCTGGTTCATCGGAATGCCGCCTGCAACCTGGTGCAGGTATTCGCCAAAGGCGATTTGGTGCAGCAATTGTTCGATCTCGCCGAACTTGCCATCGGCCTCCAGCGTTTCGGCCCAGCGTTGCATCTGTTTCAGCGACTGAGAATACGTGGCCAGCCATGACAAGCCATGGGCGGCGGTTTGATTGGCTTCGATCAAGGCACCGGAAACACGGCCATCGGCGGAAACCATACCGCGCACCGACTCGCGCGCACGCTCGAACACTGTTTCAACGGCGGGTGCGGCCGCACGGGTCAGCGTCAGAAGATCGGGCAAAATCGCAGGTGTTGTCATCTGGGTCATATCCTGTCCGTCATGGGCCATGAATCGTGTCCTTTTCTCGTGTCGTTTGGTCATATCATGCTGCACGTGCAGCGCAACAAAAATACGTATTACGTTGCGAAAAAGTTCTAATATTTCTCGAACGTTTTTGCAGTGCAGCGCCCGTCAGGAATGATATCAGGGGGCCATGACATTGTTTTCTTTATTACCTCCACAGGATCTTCTGCTGGCTCTGAGCGTTGCGTTTCTGGCAGGGTGGGTCAAAGGTATCGTCGGTTTTGCCATGCCGATGGTTATGGTTTCAGGGTTGAGTGTCTTTCTGCCGCCCGAGTTGGCCATCGCGGGTCTGATCCTTCCGACACTGGTAACTAATGTCTTTCAGGCTTTGGGACAGGGTGTTTCCGCGGCCGTGTCGTCGGTCAGGGAGTTTCGTATATTTCTGATTGTGGGCTTGGTGTTCCTTCTGGCCGGAGCCAAGCTGGTCACTTTGGTGCCGACATCGACCTTCCTGTTGATGATCGGCGTTCCAATCACCTTCTTTGCCTTGATCCAGGTCCTGGGTGTGAAACTGGTGCTGAAAGAACCATCGGCCCGTGTTGAGGTTCTCATTGGGGCCGTCGCAGGATTTGTGGGCGGTATGTCTGGTATTTGGGGGCCGCCAACGGTGGCGTACCTGACGGCCCTGAACACACCGAAAGCCGTGCAAATGCGGGTACAGGGGGTTATCTATGGGCTGGGCGCAATTGCCTTGATGGTCGCCCATATGGGATCAGGTATCCTGCGGGCCGACACGGCGCCGTTCTCGGCTGCTCTGATCGCTCCAGCAGTGATCGGGATGTGGGTGGGTATGCAGTTGCAATCGAGAATCGATCAGGCGTTGTTTCGCAAAGTAACTTTGGTTGTGCTGTTGGCCGCTGGATTGAACCTGCTGCGCCGCGGTCTGATGGGTTAAGTTCTGCGGTCCATATACCGAAACGCGAAGTAAAGCCCCAGCATCAGGAAAAACAGCCCTGAGATATCGCCGATCAGAAAGGCGATGTACTCTACCCCTGCGCTGCCAAAACTCATGTTTGTCATAGCGGATGCCAAGAACGACGTGATCACGCCGACACCCATGACGCACAACCAGCAGGGTTTGCGATCGGGTCTGGGGAACAAGTCCCAACCTGCCCACTTGAGCAAGTAGAACACGGTGGGAACCGTTGTGACCGCGATGACAATTGCCAACAAGCGGCTGGGCAAAAAGACATCCGCACCCCCCAGGAATGCAAAGACTGCAAAGACGCCCGGCAACAATGCGAAAATCGCACGCCACCCTAATAGCCACGCCGCTAGGACCCGAACCCCGTGAGGTAGGAACAGCAGGCTGGCCCGGCTTGGATATTCCGGAAAGAACACGTTTTGCAGCGGCATCAAGACCTCAAAGGTGAGGAATGATGCAACTATGTAAGCCAGTGAGGCGAAGAAAGTGTCAGAGGCCCATCTGCGCACGATGATTAGCCATCAACACGCAGGTTGGCGGTGTCACCTGGGCGCATGTACGATATACCGCCCCCGGTTGGCATTGCCGCTTTGGGACAGATAGCCCTTTTGAACCAGCGATTTCAGCGCGCGGAAGAATGTCGGGCGCGAGACGCTCTGAACAAGGGTGTGCTCGATCAGACCGAAGGTGCGGACTTCTTGATCGGCTTTCGACAATTCTTCGGCCGCGTAGTAAATGTCACGCTCAACCGGAGAGAGTTGTTCCAGTCCAAGGGTCCGTTCCATACTTTGCATCAGTTTGCGAAGTTCGGTCAGTTTCGAGATTTCCGTCATTTGCCTACCTGTTGTTTTCCTTGCCGCCTTTCGCGCTGGAGCGAAAGTTAGAAACTCGCTGAAACAGAATTTTTCCAGCATGTCTCATATTGACACCCATCCCCGATGGATTAAACTAGATACCTGATTAGGTTGCTCAAATCGCGAATGTGAGTGCGCGCTTATTGAGTGTCCCCAAGGTCTTTTTACTTCCCGCCCGGTGCGCAAGCGCCGGGCTTTTACGTCATAATGACACAGTGAAGTACTGCAATCTGCTGCAGCGGGCAATGAATTTGTATATGCTTGGTGCATTATACAACCACAGGAAGATTGCAGAAAGGTTACTCGCCCGGAGAAAAGAAAAGGGGCGAAAACCGCCCCCTTTGGATATCAACCGATTGCTACGGCTTTGATGTCATCATCAATAAAGGGCAGGTACTGCTCAAAGTTCTCTGCAAACATCTGCACCAGTTTTTCCGCTTGCTTGTCGAATGCGGCCTGATCATCCCAGGTGCGGCGCGGATCCAGCAGAACTTCGGCCACACCGGGCACGGAGACCGGGACGTCAAATCCGAAATTGGCGTCCTTGCGGAATTCGGCGTCGCGCAGCGATCCTTCCAAGGCAGCTGTCAGCAACGCGCGGGTCGCGCGGATTGGCATACGGCTGCCGACACCATAGGCACCACCTGTCCAGCCAGTGTTCACCAGCCAGCAAGTCGCACCATGCTGGGCGATCTTGTCGCGCAACAGGTTGCCGTATTCTTCCGGGCGACGCGGCATGAAGGGCGCGCCGAAGCAGGTTGAGAAGGTGGGCTGAGGCTCGGTGACGCCACGCTCTGTACCCGCTACTTTCGAGGTGAAGCCAGACAGAAAGTGATACATCGCCTGTGCTGGGGTCAGCCGCGCGATCGGAGGAAGGACACCAAATGCGTCACAAGTCAGCATGATGATGTTCTTGGGATGCCCACCCAGCGCGCTGCTCGAGGCGTTCGAGATATACTCCAGCGGATAGGCGCAGCGCATGTTTGCAGTCAGCGAGTCATCCTCGAAATCCAATTCCTTGGTTTCGGGGTCAAAGACCATGTTCTCGATCACAGTACCGAATTTGCTGGTGGTCGCGTAGATCTCCGGCTCGGCTTCGGCGTTCAGATTGATGGTCTTGGCATAGCAACCGCCTTCGAAGTTGAAGGTGCCGCGATCCGACCAGCCATGCTCGTCATCGCCGATCAACGTGCGGGCAGGGTCTGCCGACAGGGTGGTCTTGCCAGTGCCGGACAGGCCAAAGAACACCGCGGTGTCGACCGGGTTGCCAACGGCGTGGTTGGCCGAGCAATGCATCGGCATTACGCCTTTTTCGGGCAGCATGTAGTTCAGCAGGGTGAAGACAGACTTTTTGTTCTCCCCCGCGTACTCGGTGCCGCCAATCAGGATCAGCTTGCGGTCGAAGTTCAGCGCAATCACGGTCTCACTGTGGCAGCCATGCTTGGCCGGGTCGGCCTGGAAGCTGGGGCAGTTGATGACGGTGAAATCTGCAATGAACTCTTCCAGATCTTCGCGATCCGGACGGCGCAGCAAGTGGCGGATGAACAGGTTGTGCCATGCCAGTTCGGTGACCATGCGCACATTGATCGAATAGGCGGGATCGGCGCCGCCGACAAGATCCTGCACAAAGTAGTCACGGCCCTTCATATGCTCGATCATATCGGCATACAGCGCGTCAAACCCTTCGGGGGTCATCGCGGCGTTGTTTTCCCACCAGATTGTGTCGGCAACACTGTCGGTTTTGACGACGTGTTTGTCCTTGGGCGAACGGCCGGTGAATTTGCCGGTGGTGACCAGGAATGCGCCGCCATTGCCAAGAGTGCCTTCGCCGCGCTTCAGCGCTTCTTCGATCAGCGCCGGTTCCATGAAGTTGTAATAGACATTGCCCAGACCCTCGATGCCCTGATCTTCGAGGCGGAATTGCGGGTTAACCCGTCCAGATGTCATGCGTTTCTTCTCCTGTGGCGGCGCGTCGGCGGTTGGGCCGGGGGGCGCACTTGGGGCAGTATACCGGGAAAAACCGGCGGATGGGCGGGTCTTAACATGGTCGTTTGGGGCATGAACAGGACGGTTTGGCGCAGTTAGCGCAACCAAGTTAAAGTTTAGCGCCACCACTAATTTCCTGTCGGAAAACAAGGCGTTTTTCCGCGCGCATTAACGGCTTTTTTGCCGCATCTGTGTGACAACAATCTCACGATTCGCAGATACGGATTGATTCGCGGCCATAAAAACGACAAAGATGCCCTACTAATAAGCGAATTATTGCGTGAGTGAGCAGGAATAGGGGTTAACCCGATGTCGAAGATTGCATTGGTGGACGACGACAGAAATATTCTGACGTCCGTATCCATGACACTCGAAGCCGAAGGGTTCGAGGTTGAAACTTATAATGATGGGCAGGCGGCGCTGGACGCTTTCAACAAGAAACTGCCTGATATGGCTGTTCTGGATATTAAGATGCCGCGGATGGATGGGATGGATCTGTTGCAGCGGCTGCGGCAGAAAACTCAGATGCCGGTGATATTCCTTACCTCCAAAGATGACGAAATAGATGAGGTTCTTGGCCTGCGCATGGGCGCGGACGACTACGTCAAGAAACCCTTTTCCCAGCGTCTTCTGGTTGAACGCATCCGCGCGCTGCTGCGCCGGCAAGAGGCGACAACTGGCGATGTGGCAACCGCCAACACAGGTGACGCCAAGGTTATGGAACGCGGCGATCTGCGGATGGATCCTCTGCGCCATGCGGTCAGCTGGAAGGGCTCGGACGTTTCTTTGACCGTAACTGAGTTTCTGTTGTTGCAAGCGTTGGCTCAGCGACCGGGCTTTGTCAAAAGCCGCGATCAGCTGATGGATGTAGCCTATGATGATCAGGTCTATGTGGATGATCGCACGATCGACAGCCACATCAAGCGACTGCGCAAGAAAATGCGCGCCGCAGATCCTGAGTTTTCGGCGATCGAAACACTGTACGGAATTGGGTACAGGTACAACGAAGAATAGGCGTGGCCAAAAACTAGGGGTAACCAAGTCTCGTGCGCGATACGGAACAAGCCAGCGAATTGCGGGACGGTGATGTCGTTCTGGGGGATGATTGGGTCATCCCGCAGGATCCCGAGTCAGCCGAACTTCGGCACGCGCGCCGCCGCCGCGGCTTGTTTGCAATGCGCGGCTCGCCGCTTGCGCGCAAGATCATCACGCTCAACCTGATCGCCTTGGTGATCCTTGTCACCGGGTTGCTGTATCTGGACGATTCCCGTGATGAGCAGGTTCAGCAGACCGCGCGCAATCTGATCGGGGATGCGCAGTTGGTCAGCAACGTGTTCGAAGCACAGTTGCGCCAGACAGCATCCGGCCTGTCACAGGATGCCGGCACACTGGACGTAAAGGACACGCTGGAGGGCCTTACATTGCCCCAAGGGGGCGAGGTCTTTGTCTATGACGAACGGGGAACTCTGATTGGATGGGCGCGTGGCGCAGCATCCGAGCAGGCGCTGTTGGCGTCCGAGTCCGAGGTTCAGACCGGCAGTACCTTGATCAGCGACGCCTTGAACGCCGTGTGGACGGGCTTGTCGCGTGTGTTCTCCGCCACAGAACCCAGCGAAGCGCCTACCCTGGCGCAACGGGTACAGACCATAGTTCCCGGCGCGCTGCAGGGGCAGATGCAGGTGCAGGCCGTCAAGGATGACTTTGGCGAAACGGTCATTGTTGCAGCCGCCCCGATCCTGCAAGATGGCGTCGCGGTAGGGGCCGTTGCCATGGCCGGGCCATCCGGAGAGATTGACGCCCTCGCCCGTCGCGAGCAGGAGCGCATCCTTCAGATGTTTGTCGTCGCGCTTCTTGTGTCGATCGGACTAAGCCTTGTTCTCGCCTCAACCATCGCAAACCCGTTGGCGGATCTTGCGGCGGCCGCCGAACTGGGTAAGGACCGGGGCGCCGGAGTGAACCCCGGCCGTATCCGCATCCCAGACCTGACCGCGCGTCCGGATGAAATCGGTCTGCTCAGCCGCGCGCTGCGGGGTATGGTCACCGCGCTTTATAACCGAATTGACGCGAACGAACAGTTCGCCGCTGATGTCGCGCATGAGATCAAGAACCCTCTGGCCAGCCTTCAGTCTGCCGTGGGCACGTTACGAATGGTCAAACGCGATGACCAACGTGAAAAGCTGATGGGTGTGATCGAACATGATGTTCGCCGTCTGGACCGTCTGGTCAGCGATATCTCGAACGCGTCCCGTCTGGATGCCGAACTGGTCAAGGAAGAAGAACAGCCGTTTGATCTGGTGAAGCTGGTTGGCAATATCAGCCAGTATCTGGGTGAAGATGCGCGGGCTAAGGGCATCGACTATATAACCGATCTGCCGTCCAATCCGATCATAATCAACGGGCTGGAGGCGCGACTGGCGCAGGTCTTTGTCAACCTGATTACCAATGCCACCTCGTTCTGCGAGGACAGCGATGCGATCCGTGTCTGGGTCCGACGGCGCGAAAACAGGGTGCTGGTCGTGGTAGAAGACACCGGCCCAGGCATTCCTGAACAGGCCCTGACCAAGGTCTTCAAAAGGTTCTATTCCGAGCGTCCCGCCGAGCACTTTGGAAACAACTCGGGCCTGGGGCTGGCAATCTCAAAGCAGATTGTCGAAGCACATGGTGGTGTGATCTGGGCCGAAAACATCCGACCAACCGACGCTGATATCACCTCGGACCCGCTGGGTGCGCGATTTGTTGTCGGGTTGCCTGTGTAAATTATGAACGCCCCGTCAATTTATGATTTGGAAGAACAGGACAGTGCCATACTCCACGCCAGTTGTGTGGCTGTCGGCGGGCGCGGTCTGCTGATTGTTGGCGCGGCAGGGGCGGGAAAATCCGCGCTGGTCTTGCAGATGATGGCGCTGGGTGCCGAACTTGTCGGTGATGACCGCGTGGCTTTACACAATAGCGGCGGTGAAGTGACCGCTGATGCGGCCCCGAATATCCGCGGCGTTGTTGAGGCCCGCGGCATCGGGTTGCTACACGCATCACCGGTGGGACCCGTGGATTTGCGATATGTGGTGGATCTGGACCAAAGGGAAGAAGCACGTTTGCCAGATCCGATCTCGATCCGAGCCCTGAGGCAAACAATCCCCTTGCTTCGCGGTAGCGGCGTCCCCAATTTTGCTTCAGCATTGATGCAACTGATGAAAATGGGGCGCGTAAACCCGGAATGGCCCAGAAAATGAAACAACAGCGGCGGATCGTTTTGATCACCGGTCCTTCGGGCGCTGGGCGGACGACGGCGATCCGTGTGCTTGAAGATTTGGGGTTCGAGGCCATCGACAATTTGCCGATGGGCCTTTTGATGCGCTTGTTGGACGGTCCGGAAAACGATCGGCCCATGGCATTGGGCATCGATGCCCGAAATCGCGATTTCTCGACCATTGGGTTCATTGATCTTGTTATGCGGCTGCGGCGGACCGAGCAGGTCGAGCTTACGGTTCTCTATCTTGATTGCCGAAACGAAGTGCTGCTGCAGCGGTTCTCGGAAACCCGAAGACGCCATCCCGTTGCGGCCGATGCAGGTCCTGAAGCCGGTGTGCTGCAGGAAAAAGAGCTGTTGGCCCCGATCCGTGAAATTGCCGACATTCTGATCGACACCAGCCAGATCAACGTTCACCAGTTGCGCAAGGAGGTCGAGCATTGGTTCGCTCCAGAAGGCGGCCGACATCTGGCGGTATCCATCGAGTCTTTTTCGTACAAACGCGGCTTGCCGCATGGGTTGGACATGGTTTTTGACTGCAGGTTTCTGGCCAACCCCTATTGGCGTCTGGAATTGCGGGCCGAAGATGGTCGAAACCCGGACGTGGCGCGCTATGTACAGTCTGACGCGAATTACGCGCCGTTTTTCGACCGCGTTGTCGATCTGCTGAAATTGTTGTTGCCCGCTTACCGCGCCGAAGGCAAAGCGCACCTTTCGGTGGCATTTGGGTGTACCGGAGGGCAACACAGATCGGTCGCAACCGCAGAAGCGGTCGCAAAGGCCCTTGCACAGGAGGGGCAGCAAGTGGCAATTAGGCACCGCGAAATGGAACGTCGATCGTTGAATGAGAGGCCGGATTGATCGGGATCGTACTCGTAGCACATGGCGGGCTGGCTCAGGAATATCTGGCCGCAATGCAGCATGTTGTCGGAAAGCAACCGGGCCTGGCCGCAATCTCGATCGAGGCTGACCACGACCGGGAAGCCAAGCAGTCGGAAATCTGCACCGCCGCTGACGGTGTGGATGTCGGCGACGGCGTGGTTGTTGTCACGGATCTGTTTGGCGGCAGCCCGTCGAATCTGAGTCTGAAGGCCTGCACCCCGCAGGACCGCCGTATCCTCTACGGTGCAAATCTGCCTATGCTGATAAAATTGGCCAAAAGTCGCCACCTGCCGATCGGGGATGCGGTTCGGCGGGCTATGGAGGCTGGACGCAAGTATATCAATGCCCAAAACGTGACGTTGGATTAAGACCGGATTGATTAAGAATGACCAACCGAAGCTTGAAAATAATCAATGAAAAAGGCCTGCACGCCCGCGCCTCGGCTAAGCTGGTCGAAGTGGTCGAGGGGTTTGACGCCCAGGCAGAGGTGTCCAAAGACGGGCTTTCTGCATCAGGGGACAGCATCATGGGTCTTTTGATGTTGGCAGCGTCTCGCGGAACGACTATTGACGTCGAGACGTCCGGACCGGATGCTGAGGCGTTGGCGGATGCATTAGAAACCCTTGTGAACGGAAAGTTCGGGGAAGGGTTCTGATCCTGCCAGTCGCGATACGAAGAACGGGAAAACCAGGAATTGGCGCAAACGACGCACGAGACCAAGACAGGCCCGGTGGTGGACGGGGCAGAAGATCAGGGCGAAATCTATGATCGCAGAACCCTGACCTACGCGAACTCCTTCGACGATGTCTGGACGTCTACAGCCATCCGCGCCATTGAATGGTGTACGGGTAAGCTGACTATCCTGCGGATGGTCAACAAGTTCGAGAAGAAGAACGAATACTATCGCGGCCAGCGGTTCTGGGGCGGCGCGCTTGAGGTTATGGGCATCAACCTCACTACTCCGAAGGAACAGTTTGCAAATATCCCGAAAACCGGACCCGTAGTTGTCGTGGCCAACCACCCGCATGGCATGGTCGACGGTATGATTCTGGCGGAACTGATCGGACAGGTTCGCAATGACTATCGTATCCTGACCCGTTCTGTCCTGACCGGGTTGGACGAGGCGGCGACCTCGTTCATGATCCCGGTTCCCTTTCCACACGACCCCGAAGCGCAAACCAAAATGCTTGAGATGCGCGGCAAGGCGATGGAACACCTGAAGGAAGGTGGCGTTGTTGCTCTGTTCCCGTCAGGTGTGGTGATGTCCTCGGACGACTGGTTCGGTCCTGCGCAAGAGCAGGAATGGAATGTGTTTACCGCCAAAATGATCCGCCGATCCGGCGCGCAGGTGGTTCCGATCTTCTTTCCGGGCAGCAATTCACGCGCCTATCAGATTGCCAACAAGCTGTCGCCGATCCTAAGACAGGGGCTGCTGCTGCATGAAATCGTACGCTCTTGCAACAAGCCGCAATCTCCGGTGATTGGCGAGCCGATTTCGGACGAGGATATGAAGCTGCTGGAAAGTGATCCGCGCGGTTTCATGGCGTGGCTCAGAAAACGCACAATGGCGCTTGGTAAATCACGCGATTCCTGATCCGCTCTTCATTTGGCTCATAATATCCCGGGCGAGGGGGCTGGGCCCCTTTAGCGCGTTGGGACCGGTGTTTCACCTCTGTAATCATAAAACCCGCGTTCGGTCTTACGGCCAAGCCAGCCGGCTTCGACGTATTTTGTCAGCAGTGGGCAGGGCCGATACTTGGTGTCTGCCAACCCGTCGTGCAACACGTTCATAATCGCCAGACATGTGTCCAGCCCAATGAAATCAGCCAGTTCCAGCGGGCCCATCGGATGGTTTGCGCCTAGCCGCATCGATTGATCAATCGACTGCACGCTGCCGACCCCTTCGTAAAGAGTATATACGGCCTCATTGATCATCGGCATCAGGATGCGATTCACGATGAAGGCCGGGAAGTCTTCCGCGCTTGCTGCGGTTTTACCAAGCCGGTCCACAACCGCTTTACACGAGTTGAACGTCTCTTCATCCGTGGCAATCCCCCGGATCAGCTCGACCAGCTGCATCACGGGCACCGGGTTCATAAAGTGGAACCCCATGAAGCGTTCGGGCCGATCCGTTCGGCTGGCCAGGCGGGTAATCGAGATTGAGGACGTGTTGGATGTCAGAATCGTATGGGGTAGAAGATGCGGCTGCAGGTCTTCGAAAATCGCCTGTTTGATTGCTTCCCGCTCGGTCGCGGCTTCGATCACCAGATCGGTCTGACCCAACTGGGGCAGCTCCAACGTCGTGTTGATCCGGCTCAGCGTGGCTTGCATCATTTCGTCCGAGATTTTGCCTTTTGATGCCTGTCGGGCCAGATTGCCTTCAATCGTCGCCACGGCGCTGTCCAGCGCGTCCTGCGAGACATCGTTCAGCAGAACGTCATACTCTGCCAGCGCCAGAACATGAGCAATGCCATTGCCCATCTGACCTGCGCCAATCACTCCGACCGATTTTACATCCATGTTCAGGTGCCTTTGTGTCTCGAGATATGGCGACAGTATCGACAGATCGGGGCGGGCGGCAAGGGGATCAGACCGATCGATTTTGCTTCAAATGCGCACATTAGGATTTTCTCAAGACTTGCGGCTGCAAGATGGCAACCGGGTGAAAAATGGGTGAGTGATATGAGCTATTATCAAACAGGCTCGGGGGGACCCGGGCATGAGGTATGCCAATATGACGGATCGCGGCTGTGGTTTCGTGGCGCTCGGCGTGTTCTGGATCAACCTTACGCGGCCTGCGTCGGCGGGGATGAGACATTTGGGCGATTCGTCGACCAACCATTTTCAGCTATTCTCGAAGACCGGCTTGAAAGACGCGTTCTGAACTTTGGATGCCTGTTCAGCGGCGTTGACGCGTTGTGCGATGACATGGGGTTGTGCAATTTGCTAAGAGGCGCAGATCTGTGCGTCATGCAGGCGCCAGGGCTTCTTGGACAGTCCAACCATTTCTATCGCGTTCATTCCAGGCGCAATGACCGATTTCTGGCGCCAACGAAGGATTTGATCAGCCTGTATCCCGAAATCGACTTCACCGAGGTTCATTTCGTTCGCCACCTGATGAGCTGCCTGGAAAAGGTTCGCGACGCACGCATCGAAGTTGTTCTGGACGAATTGCGCCGAAACTGGGTTCGGAAGATCGGTAAATTTCTTCAAAGCCTGGAAAGTCCGGTGATCCTCTTGCGCCTACACGTCTTTCGAGGAGAACTGGGCGCGCATCATATTGACAGCGCTAATGTCGGCGTAACGGATCAGATGATCAAAACCGTTGGCAAACCCTGCGCGGATATCGTCGACGTCAAAACACATGTGTGCGGCCAGTCTGATGAGATCGAGGATATGTTGTTCGGCACACTGCAACAGCCAATGGCAGAGCACATGATTGGCCCAGCTGCCCATCGGGCGATTGCGGCAGCTTTGATGGGGCCTATACGCAATTTGCATTAAAAAAGGCCCGCCAATTGGCGGGCCTTTCCAAAATTCGCGATGAAAAAGCTAGGCCAGCGGTTAGCCGAGTTTCTCGGTCAGTTCAGGCACGGCCTGGAACAGATCTGCAACCAGTCCGAAATCCGCAACCTGGAAGATCGGCGCTTCTTCGTCTTTGTTGATCGCAACGATGACTTTCGAGTCTTTCATACCAGCCAAGTGCTGAATCGCGCCCGAAATGCCGATCGCGACATAGAGGTCGGGTGCAACTACCTTACCGGTCTGACCGACCTGCCAGTCGTTCGGTGCATAGCCCGAGTCCACGGCGGCGCGCGATGCGCCAACAGCGGCGCCCAGCTTGTCAGCCAGACCTTCGATCAGTTTGAAGTCCTCTTCAGAGCCGACACCACGGCCGCCCGAGACAACAACGCCAGCCGAAGTCAGTTCCGGACGGTCGCTCGCGGCAACTTTGTCCTCGACCCACGAAGACAGGCCCGGGTTTTCGCCGACCGAGATGGTCTCGACTGCGGCCGAGCCGCCTTCGCCAGCCGCGTCAAAGGACGCGGTACGGAAGGTGACGACTTTCTTGGCGTCGTTCGATTTCACGGTCTGGATCGCGTTGCCCGCGTAGATCGGACGCTCAAAAGTCGAGCCGTCAACCACGCCGGATGCATCCGAGATCACCATCGCGTCCAGCAGGGCTGCAACGCGCGGCATCACGTTCTTGGCGTCGGTGGTGGCAGGCGCAACGATGTGCTCATAGCCATCAGCCAGACCGACGATCAGGGCCGCGGTCGACTCAGCCAGGCGGTGACCCAGCGAGGCGTCTTCGGCAACCAGTACCTTGGACACACCGTCGATTTTGGCGGCGGCTTCACCGGCAGCAGCGGCAGAACCGCCCGCGGCCAAAACGGTGATGTCACCCAGTGCCTTTGCGGCAGTGACAGCCTTGGCGGTGGCGTCCATCGCCAGTTCGCCGTTGTTGACTTCTGCGAGAAGAAGAACAGCCATTACACAGCCCCCGCTTCTTTGAGTTTCTCGACCAGCTCATCAACCGAGCCGACGACGATACCAGCAGCACGTGCCGGCGGCTCTTCGGTTTTGACAACTTCCAAACGCGGTGTGACGTCGACGCCGTAATCGGCGGCGGTTTTCTCGTCCAGCGGCTTTTTCTTCGCCTTCATAATGTTCGGCAGAGACGCATAGCGCGGCTCGTTCAAGCGCAGGTCAACAGTGACGATGGTCGGCATCTTGACGCTGATGGTCTGCAGGCCGCCGTCTACTTCACGGGTGATCTTGGCGCTGTCGCCTTCGATGTCCAGCTCGGACGCGAAGGTGCCTTGCGACCAGCCCAGCAGGGCCGACAGCATCTGACCGGTAGCGTTCATGTCGTTGTCGATCGCTTGCTTACCAGCCAAAACGATGCCGGGTTGCTCTTCCTCGACCACTTTGGCCAGGATCTTGGCAACGGCCAGCGGTTCGATGTCTTGATGGACGTCATCGGCGGCAACAACCAGAATGGCGCGGTCAGCGCCCATGGCCAGTGCGGTGCGCAGGGTTTCCTGCGATTGCTTGACGCCAATCGAAACCGCAACGATTTCGTCAGCCTTGCCTGCTTCTTTCAGGCGAATCGCTTCTTCCACAGCGATTTCGTCGAACGGGTTCATCGACATTTTGACATTGGCGAGATCAACACCGCTACCGTCCGCTTTCACGCGAACTTTCACATTATAGTCAATCACGCGTTTGACAGGCACGAGTACCTTCATTTTGCGCTTGCTCCTCACAAAAAACGGTAAGCCGCGAAGCGACTCCACCAATGCTCTCGGGGGACTGAATAGCGTCTCAGTTCACGCTGCAACAGGGCAAAATCGTCACGTCATGAACTTGAGACGTCGCGTTTCATGTATTTTGACGCAACGGCGTGAAATTTTATTGCTTTGGTGGCCGGTGCCAGAGCTTTGGGCCCCACCCGTTTGGCTGGAGATTTGCTTTGTTGGTCGGTGCAGGGTTCGCCGGATCCCGCGTCGCCTTCAGCGGTTCGCGCCTGGTACCCACAAAACGTCCGCAGTGCCGTTTTCGTTGGCGCAGCGGGCGGCGACAAAAAACCAGTCACTCAGACGGTTGAGGTATTTTACCGCGACTGCATTCACGGGTTCCATGTTGGTCAGCTCGACCGCCAGACGTTCGGCGCGGCGGGATACGGTTCTGCAGACATGCAGATTCGCTGCCAGACGCGACCCGCCGGGCAAGATGAAGCTGCGCAGCGGCTCTAGCGTTTCGTTCATCACGTCAATCTCCGCCTCCAACCGATCGATCTGAGATGCAACGATGCGCAGGGGCGGGTAGTCCGCCTCGGCGTCTTTTTCCATGTCGGGGCGACAGAAATCTGCGCCCAGATCGAACAGGTCGTTTTGAATGCGCGCCAGGGCGGCATCGACGTCGCCTTCCGCCTCGGTCCGAGCAACGCCAACAAAAGCGTTCAGTTCGTCAACGGTCCCATACGCGGCCACGCGACCAGAATACTTGGCGACCCGTTCGCCGTTGCCCAGCGCAGTTTTTCCATCATCGCCGGTGCGGGTGTAAATCTTGTTCAGAACGACCATTTATTGAGCTCCTTGTCCGCGCAGGTAGACGTAGAGCACGATCAGCACCACGGCAATGAACTGGAACAGGATGCGAAGGCGCATCATCTTGTTGCTTTTCATCGCAGCAGCTTTGCCGCTTTTGCCGAAATTGGAGATGCCGATCGCCAGCACGACGACGACCGCCGCCATGGCCAACAGCAAAATGACCATCAAAAGGTCCATAAGCACACCGTCCGCGTTTCTTGTTTCGTTAGGCTATCATCTAGCCTCATGTACATGAAAAGCGAACGGGTAATTTCGCCTCAGACGTCCGACAGAATGCGGTCGATGGTGCGGGTGGGCAAAAGGCGGCGCAGATACCCGGCGATGTAGGTTGGCGTGGTGACATAGTAGCGCGCGCGCGGCCTTTTTGATCCAACCGCATGGGCCAGCTTGTCGGTCACCGCTGATGCAGGCAGTTCGAAACGATCCGGGCCTGAGGATTCGTACAGTCTTTTCAACAGAGAAGCCTCGTATTTTTCGCGCAGGGCCGAGTTCTCCCAGTTGATGAAACGTTCAAAGAAGGGGATCGAATTCTCGCGGATTTTCGACGTGATTGGGCCGGGTTCGATCAGAATGGCCTTGATGTTCGTTCCGGCAAGTTCCAGACGCAGCGTGTCGGTAAGGCCTTCAATGGCATATTTTGTGGCGACATATGCGCCGCGCCATGGGAAGGCCACCAGGCCCAGAACCGACGAATTCTGAACGATTCGCCCATGTCCTTGCGCGCGCATGACTGGAATCACCAGTCGGGTGAGTTCATGCCAACCAAAAAAGTTGGCCTCGAATATCACACGGAGCCCTTCGGTCGGCAGATCTTCAACTGCGCCGGGCAAGCCGTGCGCTCCGTTGTTGAACAGCGCATCCAGGGTGCCTCCGGTGGCCTCAAGCACTTCGGTCAGGCCCGAGGCGATACTTGCGGCGTCGGTATAGTCGATGCGCGGGCTTTCAAAGCCTTGCGCGCGCAGCCGGTCGCAATCGCGCTGCTGGCGGCAGGATGCAAAGACACGCCAGCCGCGCGCACGCATACCGTGTGCCGCGTCCAGACCGATGCCGGACGAGCAGCCGGTGATAAGAATGGTTTTCTGCATGATCTTCCTGACCCTCAATTCAGGTCATAACTATTGCGAGGTACGGGGCAGGACAATGACGGTGCAGCGTCAGTTTTGAACTTTTCGAACCAGTGAGGCGGAAATCCAACCAACCTGTTGCGCGGGCAACACGCGCAGGCGCAGCCAGCCGGTTCCGGAATCGCTCAGTACTTCGACCTTTTGTCCGATGGCCGCTTTGCCGACAATTGGGTATATGGTGCCGGGCCCATCGCGCATGTTCACCCGCGTTCCTGAGATTTCGCGGATGTCTTTTTCAGGTTCGGGAATCGCCGCGGCCTCTGATGTTTCCGGCAGGGGCGCTTCATCGGTCTGACGCAAACCCGCTACACCGTCTTCCAACGAAGCAAGCGTGATGTTTGCGCTCTGATCATCGAACACCGAGATGCCGGACAGAGATTGAAGGCTGGCGGGTTCGGCCACGATCTGCACGATCTCTTCGGTTTCAGGTTGGGGTTGTGCACGCACCGATGGTGCCCGTACGGCCACATTGGTCACAAGTTCTTCAACCCGAGCGGGTGCTACTGCCGCAGGCTGGGATACAGAGGCAACGCGCACAGGTTGATCGCTTCGCAAGCCGCGCGGCTCGAAATCTGGTCCGCCGCTCATAACGTAAAAACACCAGCCAAGTGCAGTGAAAGTCAAAATAATAAGGCGCGTCATGGCGCATCCCCCAGGTCAATCGTTAGGTACAAGAAATTGGCAGCAGTCTAATGAAGACAGCCTACCATATTTCGCGGTCCGAGTCGAAAACCGGGGGAATTCCGGGACTTGTCTCCCCCTGTTGCAAAAAGCGCGACTTGTCCCCAGCAAAATCTAAGCTGATTGCTTTACCAGCGCGCGCTTGCGGCGTATCACATCATATATGAACGATACGATCGACGACCCCAATATGGAGGTCCCCAACAATGGGGGCGAGATAGCTGAACCGCTGCGCCGCGCGATTGGCGAACGCTATCTGACCTATGCGCTGTCCACCATCATGCACCGGGCCTTGCCTGATGCGCGCGATGGGCTGAAGCCTGTGCACAGGCGAATCCTCTATGCGATGCGCGAGCTTCGACTCAGCGCAACGGGCGGGTTCCGTAAATCCGCGAAGATTTCCGGCGACGTGATGGGTAACTATCACCCGCATGGCGATGCCGCGATTTATGACGCGATGGCGCGTCTGGCGCAGGATTTCAACGTTCGCTACCCGCTGGTCGACGGGCAGGGTAACTTTGGCAACATCGACGGTGATAACCCTGCGGCCTCACGTTACACCGAGGCGCGGATGACCATCGTGGCCGAAGCGTTGCTTGAAGGGCTGAACGAAGACGCCGTCGATTTCCGCGACAACTATGATGGCACGCTGTCCGAGCCGGTCGTGTTGCCGGCGCAGTTTCCGAACCTGTTGGCCAATGGGTCCAGCGGGATCGCGGTGGGAATGGCGACGAACATCCCGCCCCACAATATTGCCGAGCTGTGTGATGCCTGCCTGCATCTGATCAAGGTGCCGGATGCGCGCGATGATACGTTGCTGAACTATGTACCGGGGCCGGACTTCCCGACCGGCGGCATTATCGTCGAGCCACCTGAGAACATTGCACAGGCCTATCGCACCGGGCGCGGATCGTTCCGCCTGCGGTGCAAATTCGAGGTCGAAGATCTGGGCCGCGGCCAGTGGCAGATCATTGTCACCGAGATTCCGTATCAGGTTCAGAAATCCAAGCTGATCGAAAAGATCGCCGAGCTGATCCAGACCAAGAAAATCCCGATCCTCGCCGATGTGCGCGACGAATCCGCCGATGATATCCGCCTGATCCTTGAACCACGGTCCAAGAATGTGGACCCCGAGGTGTTGATGGGGATGCTCTATCGCAACTCTGATCTTGAGGTTCGGTTTAGCCTGAACATGAACGTGCTGATCGACGGGGTGACGCCCAAGGTCTGCTCGATGAAGGAAGTGCTGCGCGCTTTCCTTGATCACCGGCAAGAAGTGTTGCTGCGACGCTCGCGTCACCGTATGGCCAAGATCGACCACCGGTTGGAGGTGTTGGAAGGCTTTATCGTCGCCTTCCTGAACTTGGATCGCGTGATCGACATCATCCGCTACGACGACGACCCCAAAGCTGCGCTGATGCGCGAGGATTGGGGCATCGACCACGTCCGTGCCACCAGCGAGGCGGACTATGTCTCGCCCAAGCCGGGCGAGGGCGAATTGTCCGAGGTTCAGGTCGATGCGATCCTCAACATGCGTCTGCGGTCCTTGCGCCGTCTTGAAGAGATGGAACTAGTTCGTGAGCGCGACGCATTGATGCTGGAACGCGCCAATCTCGAAGACTTGCTGGCTGACCCGGCCCTGCAATGGGCCAAAATCGCCGAGCAGCTGAAAGAGACCAAGAAGACCTTTGGCAAAGACTATGAAGGTGGCGCCCGCCGGACTCAGTTCGCCGAGGCCGGGCAGGTTGAAGAAGTACCGCTTGAGGCAATGATCGACAAAGAACCGATCACGGTCGTCTGCTCTCAGATGGGCTGGATTCGTGCCATGACGGGTCACATCGACCTGAAGCGCGAGTTAAAGTTCAAGGACGGCGACGGCCCGCGTTTCATATTCCACGCTGAGACGACTGACCGTTTGCTGGTATTTGCCTCGAACGGGCGATTCTACACGCTCAGCGCCGCCAATCTGCCGGGCGGGCGCGGTATGGGCGAACCGCTGCGCCTGATGGTCGACCTGCCGAACGAGGCGCAGATCATCGACATCCTGATCCACAAACCTGGGCGCAAGCTGTTGGTGGCGTCAGACGCGGGTAACGGTTTCATGGTACCCGAGGATGACGTGCTGGCCCAGACCCGCAACGGTAAGCAGGTGCTGAACGTCAAAGCTGACGAGACGGCGATGATCTGTAAACCCGTTTCGGGCGATCACGTCGCGGTCGTGTCGCAGAACGGCAAGTTCCTTGTGTTCCCAGTGGAAGAGCTGCCGGAAATGGGGCGCGGCAAGGGTGTACGTCTGCAGAAATACAACATGGCGCGCGGTCGGCAGGGCACACTGGAACTGGATGGTGGCCTGTCCGACATCACCACCTTCAATTGGGAAGAGGGCCTGAAATGGTCCATGGGTGGCGACAAGACCCGGCACGAGGCGGACATGTCACAGTGGCTGGCCAAACGGGCCAGCGTTGGGAAAAAAGCGCCTTATGGTTTCCCACGCGACTATAAATTTTTGTGAGTAAGCGCGCTTGCAAGTGGATTTCTGCCGATACGGCATGGCACAAGCGGTATCGTTGCGCTAGATCAAAGAAAAACAGGCATATCGAGACGAGAACATGTTGCGAGCTTTGACCCTGATTACCGGACTGGCCCTGATGGGCGCGTGCACGCAGACACAGGTTTACGAAGAGCCTGAATCGCTGGGCGAATTCAAACTGCGCGTCAACTACGCATTTGCCGAAAAGGCCCGGCAGGGGCCGGTGTCGCGGGATGCGACGCCCAAAGAGTGGGAAGACGCCATTCAGAACGCCGTGAATATTCGGCTTGGCCGATATGAGGGCGCTCAGGAATACGACATTGGTATCAGCCTGGAAGGCTACATGTTGGCACCTCCGGGTGTGCCCGTGATCTACAATCCCAAAAGCACGGCAATTGTCCTGGTTAACGTCTATGACGTGCGCAAAAAAGAGTTCCTGGCCAAAGGAAAACAGTTTCAGGTGCTAGAAGACACGACCGGTGAAAGTGCACTCACGGGATCTGGTCACTCGCGCACCAGAGAAGAGCAAATGGATGGCCTGGCGCTCAAGGTTGCCGATCGTGTCGAGGAATGGCTTGCCGAGGAACACAAGGACAATGGCTGGTTTGACCGGCGCCCGGACTTGATCCAGCCGCTGGATTCCGTCGAGGTCACCCAAAATCCGGCGTCTTAACCAGCTTTTCACGCAGGATGTGCTTGATTTTCCCCTTTGAACCAAATATCTCGCGCGCGCAGATGTAACCACGGGACTAAGGGTCCCCCAAATCGCAAAAGGGCGCCTGAGGAATGGCAAAGGAAAAGTTTGAGCGTAATAAGCCGCACGTCAACATCGGCACGATTGGCCACGTTGACCACGGCAAGAC